>DATEJJ010000971.1:0-6190 GCA_035278125.1 Rugosimonospora sp. | reverse complement strand
ACCTCGCCGCGGCCGTGGGCGCCGATCCGGGCGCGCTGGGCCGGACCCTGCGCGCGCTCGCCCACCGCGGCGTGTTCGCCGAGACCGCGCCCGGCGTGTTCGCGCTGACGCCACTGGCCGAGCCGCTGCGCACGGACCACCCTTTGTCGGTACGCGACACCTACGCGCTGCTCGCCTCCGACGTGCGGGCCTGGGCCCACCTCGACCACACGGCGCGTACCGGCGGGCCGGGCTTCGACCGGGCGCACGGCATCGGGTACTGGGACCACCTGGCCACGCACCCGGCCGACAGTGCCGCCGTGGACCGGTGGATGGAGAGCGCGAGCCGGCTGCACCTGCGTACCGCCGCGCCAGCGTACCCGTGGCGGGAACTGGCCAGCCTGGTGGACGTGGGCGGCGGTACCGGTGTGTTCCTCGCCGGGCTCCTGGCCCGCCAGCCGGGACTGCGCGGGGCACTGCTCGACCTGCCGCACGTGGTGGCCGGCGCGGACGCGGTCCTGCGCGCGGCCGGGGTACGCGAGCGGTGCGAGGTGCTCGGCGCCAGCGTCTTCGACGGGGTACCGGCCGGTGCGGACGCGTACCTGCTCAAGACCGTGCTGCCCGGGTTCGACGACGGCGCGGCGGAGGCGGCCCTGCGCGCCGTGCGGGCCGCGATGCGCCCGGACAGCCGGCTGCTGCTCATGGAGGCGGTGCTGCCCGCCGGCGACGCGTTCGACGTGGCGAAGCTGTTCGACGTGCACACGCTGGTGCTCACCGGCGGCGCGCACCGCACCCTGGCCGGCACCGGCCGGCTGCTCGACCGGGCCGGCCTGCGGCTGGTCCGGACCATCCCGACCCCGACCCTGACCATCCTCGAAGCCCATCCCGCTGCCGAGCCACCGGAGGCATGACGTGCCCGCAGCCCGTACCCGCATCGACATCCAGTCCGTGGTGCGCCTGTCCGAACTGGCGGACTACATCGTGCCCTTCACCATCCGGGTCATCTGCGAGCTGGGCGTCGCCGACCTGCTGGTGGCCGGGGCCTGCCCGGTGAGCACCCTGGCCGAGCAGACCGGTACCCACCCGCCCGCGCTGCTGCGGATGCTCCGCGCGCTGGCCTGCAAGGGCATCTTCACCGAGGTGGAGCCGGAGGTGTTCGCGCTCACCCCGCTGGCCGAGCCGCTGCGCGGCGACCACCCGCTCTCGCTGCGGGCCGCGTTCCCGCTGCTCGCCTGCGACATCGAGGCATGGGCACACTTCGACCACTGCGTGCGTACCGGCGAGGCCGCGTTCGACCTCGCCCACGGGCAGGGGTACTGGGAGTACATGGCGGCCCACGAGGACGAGAACACCCGGTTCAACGCCTCGCAGCAGGCGGCCACCCGGCTGGAGCTGCGCAGCATCCTGCCCGTGTACCCGTGGCAGGAGCTGGACACGCTGGTGGACGTGGGCGGCGGCAACGGCGCGTTCCTCGCCGGTATCCTGGCCCGGTTCCACCGGCTGCGCGGTACGGTGTTCGACCTGCCGCACGTGGTGGCCGAGGCGCCCAAGGTGTTCGCCGACGCGGGCGTGGCCGAGCGCAGCGACGCGGTCGGCGGCAGCTTCCTCGACGGCGGGGTACCCGAGGGCGCGGACGCGTACCTGCTCAAGCGCGTGCTGTACCACTGGGACGAGGAGCGGGCCACCACGCTGCTGCGCAACGTACGCGCGGCGATGCGCCCGGACAGCCGGCTGCTCATCCTGGAGCCGGTGACCGATCCGGTGGCACCGGGCGAGGGCTACGCCACCGGACTGCTCTACGACCTCCTGCTGCTGGCCATGGCCGGCGGCGGGGCCCGCAGTCTCGACGCCATCTCGACCCTGCTGTCCCGCGCCGGCCTGCGCCTGTCCCGCACGCTGACCACGTTCACGTTGCCGGTACTGGAGGTCAGGCCCGCCTGAGGTGGACCGGTACGCTGTCGTAGCCCCGGAAGGGCGTGTCCGTCTGGCGTACCGGCACTCCGGCAGCCTCGAACACCGCGAGTTCGCGCAGCTTCTCGAACACCACGGCACCCTCGATCCGGGCCAGGAACGCGCCCAGGCACAGGTGCGCCCCGCCGCCGAAGGTCACGTGCGGGTTGGGGGTACGCCCGATGTCCAGCCGGTCCGGGTCGGGGAACTGGTTACCGTCGCGGTTGGCGGAGCCGAGCATCAGCACCACCACCCGACCCGGCCGGATGGTCCGCCCACCGATCTCCAGCGGCTGGCGGACCATCCGCGCGGTGCCCTGGATCGGCGCGTCGTAGCGCAGGAACTCCTCGACCGCCGTGGGTACCAGCGCCGTGTCGGCGCGCAGGCGGGCGAGCTGGTCGGGGAAGCGCAGCAGGGCCGCGCAGCCGGTGGTGATCAGGTGCACCGTCGTCTCGAAGCCGGCGAAGAACGCGAACACCGCGTTGTCCACGATCTCGTCGTGGGTCAGCTGCTCGCCGCCCTCCTCGGCGCGCAGGAGTTCGGAGAGCAGGTCGTCGGTGGGTACCCGGCGCCGCTCGTCCAGCAGCCGGCCCAGGTACCCGCGCAGCCAGCCGACCGCCTCGTCGGCGGCGGAGCGGGCGGAGTCGGGCACGATCGCGGTGAACGCCCGGCCCAGCGCGGTCGCGTGGTGCCGCACGTCGGCCCGGGCCTCGGGCGGGATGCCCATCATCGCGCAGACCACCATGACCGGCAGCGGGTACGCCAGCTCGCTCACCACGTCCATCCCGCCGCGCTCCAGCGCCGGATCGAGGATCTGGTCGACCAGGTCTTCGATCCGGCCACGCAGGCGGCGTACCAGTGCCGGGGTGAACGCCTTGCCCATCAACCGGCGCAGCCGCAGGTGTACCGGCGGGTCGCGGTAGAGCATGATGCGCGCGAAGAAGCCGGCGGCGGCGCCCGGCCCGACCGAGAGCCGGTGGTACTCGTCCGGGAACTCGCTGCCGAGGCGCGGATCGCGCTGCAGCGCGACCACGTCGGCGTACCGGGTCACCCCCCAGCCGGCGGGGCCGAACCGGCACAGCGGCGCGGCCTCGCGCAGCCGGGCGTAGACCGGGTACGGGTCCTCGACGGTGGCGGCGTCCAGCGGGTCGAAGCGCGGCGGCAGCGTGACGGTCATCGCACTATTCCGCAGATGGAAGATACGAGCCGAAGCTCCAGATGTGCCCTTCCGGGTCGCGTACGGTGTACTCGGTCGAGCCGTAGTCCATGTCGGCCAGCGGCAGCACCACCTCGGCACCACCCTCGGTGGCCTGCTTGTAGTGCGCGGCCACCCCGTCGGCCAGGTACACGTACACACCCTGGCTGGTGGCGGGCAGGTCGAGCGGGCTGCGGACGTCGAGCGGGCCGTCCCCGGCCGGGCCGATCATCACGGCGCCGGAGCCGAAGCGCAGCGACGCGTGTACCACCTTCCCGTGGTCGTCCTTGGCCACCACCACGGGCTCGAAGCCGAACACCGCGGTCAGCCAGTCGACCGCGGCGTTCGAGTCGCGGTACCGGAGGAACGGGATGACGGGGGAGATCTCAGTGGACATGCTCTGCACCTTGCCTCTCGTCGTTCTCGTCTGCGCCAACCCTATGGGCGGCGCGGTTCAGCGGTCCAGCCAGCAGGCCGGTACCGTCGCGCATGCTGACCGCCAGCGGGGTACCGACCGAGGCCAGGCAGCCGCGGTACCCGTCGGGTACGGTCAGGTCGTACAGGTGGACCGGTATCCGCGGTCCACCGGACCAGGCGAGCAGGGCCGGCGGCTGCCACGGCGGGGTCACGGTGAGCCGCGCCGGTGCCAGCCCGAGCCCGTGACCGGTCGCCTTCAGCACCGCCTCCTTGCGCGTCCAGTACCGGATGAAGGCCGGTAGCCGCTCGGGTCCGGGGACGGTCGCCAGCGCCTCTTGCTCCACTGTGGACAGTACGGTGAGCGGGAGCCCGGTACCGCGCAGCGCGATCTCCTCGATGTCCACCCCGACCTCCACCTCGCGGGTGACGGCGACCGCGACCAGGCGGCCGGAGTGGGTGAGCGAGAACCGGTGGCCCCCGGCGGCGCGCAGGCGCGGCTTGCCGTGCGGACCACCGCACCAGTGGCAGGTCGCGGCGAACCCCAGCTGCGCCGGCTCGGTACCGGTGAGCCCACCGAGCAGCACCCGGGCCAGCGCGTGCGCCACCACGTACCGGTCGCGGTCGCGCGGGTCGCGCAGCGCGGACCAGCGCGCCCGCTCGCCCGGGTCCAGTAGCCGGAGGAGGTCGGGGCGGGTCGCCGCGACATCGGCCAGCCAGACCGTGGCCGGGTGAACCGCAGAAAGCAGTTCCACGCCGGGATCGTATCACGTATCTAGACTGTTGCCTTGGCTCCTGATACGTTGTGCGGGCGCAATGCCAGCTCCGACGGGTCATAGGAGACGAGATTGGCCGCGATCGCCGGGTACCCTCCGCTGACCATTGACGACGTGCGGGCCGCCATCGCCGAGGCGCTGGCGGAGCCGGCGGCCCGGATCGCGGACGACGCCGACCTGCTGCACCTGGGCCTGGACTCGATCGGCGTGATGCGGCTGGCGGCCCAGTGGAGCCGGCGCGGCGCGCCGGTCACCTTCGCCGAACTGGCCGAGTGGCGCACCCTCGCCGAGTGGTGGGCGCTGCTGTCCACGCGCCTCGCCGCCGGCACGCCCGGCGGCGCGCAGCCGGAGCCTGGTTCTGGCGGAGGCGAGCACCGCCCACAAAGCACCGAGCGGGCGCTGGTGGACAAGGACGACACGGCACCGTTCGACCTGGCCACCATGCAGCACGCGTACTGGGTCGGGCGGGCCGACGGGCAGCCGCTCGGCGGCGTGGGTGCCCACTTCTACAACGAGTTCGACGGCACCGGCGTGGCACCGGACCGGCTCGACGCGGCGGTCCGCGCGCTGCTGCGCCGCCACGGCATGCTGCGCGCCACCTTCGGCGAGGACGGCCGCCAGCGCATCGGGCCGGACAGCCCGTGGCCCGGCCTGGTCGTGCACGACCTGCGCGGGCTGCCCGCGGACGAGGTCGAGCGGCGGTTGGCGGAGCTGCGGGACACCTTGTCGCACAAGCGGTTGGCGGTGGAGCGGGCCGAGGTCTTCGATGTGCGGCTGTCGCTGCTGCCCGGCGGCCGTACCCGCGTCCACGTACACATCGAGATGCTCGTCGCCGACGCGCACAGCTTCCGCGTCCTGCTCGCCGACCTGGCCGCGCTCTACGCCGGCCGGTCGCTGCCGGACATCGGGTACAGCTACCCGGCCTACCTCGCCGAGGCGGCCACCACCCGGGCGGCCACCCGGGCCGCGGACCGCGAGTACTGGCAGGGCCGGCTGGCCGAGCTGCCCGGGCCGCCACAGCTCCCGCTCGCGGTCGACCCGGCGCGGGTGGGCCGGCACCGGGTCACCCGCCGGTACCGGGTGCTGGGCGCCGAGGAGTGGGCGGTGCTCGCCCGGCGGGCGCGCGGGTACGGGCTGACCCTGCCGGCCGTGTTCCTCACCGCGTTCGCCGAGGTGCTCGCCGCGTGGAGTGCGAACCGGCGGTTCCTGCTCAACCTCCCGCTGTACGACCGCCAGCCGCTGCACCCCGACGTGGAGCACCTGGTCGGCGACTTCACCAACCTGCTGCTGCTGGACGTGGACGCGACCGGCCCGGAATCGTTCGCGCGGCGGGCGGCGCGGGTACAGCGGCGGCTGCGCGCCGACGCCGGGCACGCGGCGTACTCCGGCGTGGACGTGCTGCGCGACCTGGCCCGGCTGCGCGACGGTACCCCCGTCGGCGCGCCGGTCGTGTTCACCAGCGCGCTCGGGCTCGGCGAGCTCTTCGACGACGAGGTACGCCGGTGCTTCGGGGTACCGGGTGCCACCATGTCGCAGACGCCGCAGGTGTGGCTCGACCACCAGGTGACCGAGCGGGAGGGTGGGCTGCACCTGACCTGGGAGTCGGTGGACGAGCTGTTCTCCGCGGGCGTACCCGGGGCGATGTTCGCGGCGTACACCACTGTGGTGGACTGGCTCGCGGACGGCGACTGGGACTCGCCGGTGCCCGACCTGCTGCCGGCCGCCGCCCGGCGGGTGCGGGACAAGGCCAACGCCACCGACCGGCCGTACCGGCGGCGCTGCCTGCACGCCGACTTCTTCGCCCGCGCCGCGGCCGAGCCGGAGCGGCTCGCCCTGGCCTGGGGCGAGGACGGGCGGCTGAGCTACGGGGAGCTGG
>DATEJJ010000970.1:0-2771 GCA_035278125.1 Rugosimonospora sp. | reverse complement strand
GGAGTTATGAAACTGACGAAGTTCAGCCACGCATGCCTCCGTGTCGAGCGGGACGGCGCAGTGCTGGTCATCGATCCGGGCAGCTTCTCCGAGCGGGCTGCGCTGGACGGCGTGGACGCCATCCTGATCACCCACGAGCACCAGGACCACCTGGACGTGGACGCGGTCGGCGACGCGATCGGCAAGCGCCCGAACGCCAAGATCTACACGAACTCCTCGGTCGCGGCGCAGCTGGCCGACCTGGGCAGCGTGGTGACCACCGTCGAGTCTGGAGAGTCGTTCAGCGCGGCCGGCTTCGGCGTGCGGGCGTACGGCGGGTGGCACGCGGTCATCCACCCCGACCTGCCGCCCATGCCGAACCTCGGCTACCTGCTGGAGGGGTCCGTCTACCATCCGGGCGACTCGTTCGACGTACCGGAGGGGGCCTCGGTGGACACCCTGTTCGTACCGGTGACCGCGCCGTGGCTCAAGGCCGGCGAGGCGATCGACTTCATCCGGGCGGTCAAGCCGGGGCGGGCGTACGCGCTGCACGACGCGCTCGGCAACGACATCACCTTCGGGCTGCTGAACGGGCTGCTGAACGGCCTGTCCGGCACGCAGTACAGCAGGCTGGCGCCCGGCCAGACAGTGGACGCGTAGCGCCGGCCGATGACGCACAGCGACACGCAGGTTGAGGGCCGGGTCGAGGTCGTCGACGCGCCCGTGGCGCGGCCCCGCCCGCGGGTGGGGTGGGCCGGGCTGCGGCTGCTCTGGTGGGCGGTCCTGGCGGCCGGCTGCTGCGGGCTCTTCCTGGGGTACCTGCGGATGTCCCGTACGCAGGCCACCAACTCGGACGGGGCCAGCAACGCGCTGCAGGCGTGGGACATGCTCCACGGCAACCTGCTGCTGCACGGCTGGACCCTGTCCGACGTGTCGTTCTACACCACCGAGCTGCCCCAGTACGCGCTCGTCGAGCTGGTCTACGGGCTGCGCGCGGACGTGATCCACGTGGCCGCGGCCATGACCTACACCCTGCTGGTACTGGCGGCGGCGGTACTCGCACGGGGGCGGGCGCGGGGCGTGGCCGGCCTGGTCCGGGCCGGGATCGCCGTGGCGATCCTGCTGGTACCCGAGGCGGGCACCGGGTACCTGACGCTGCTCAACTCGCCCGACCACACCGGTACCGGGCTGCCCGTGCTGGTCACCTGGATCGTGCTGGAGCGCGGGCTGACCGGCCGCGACGGTACCCCCCGGGACCGGCCGGCGCGCTGGCTGCCGTACGCGGTGGTGCCGCTGCTCGCCTGGGGTGCGATGGGCGACACGCTGGTCATCGTGACCGCGGTGCTGCCGCTGATCGTGGTCAGCGCGCTGCGCCTGGCGGGTCCCGGGCGGCCCCCGCTGCGGGACGTGTCCGGGTGGCTGCGCCGCACCGAGGGGCGGCTGCTCGTGGCCGGCGTGGGCGGGCTGCTGCTGGCCGAGGCCGGGCTGCTCGCGGTACGGCTGGGCGGCGGGTTCTCGCTGCACGCCGTGTCGGTGGAGCTGGCCGGGCCGGGGCGGCTGGGGCGCAACGCCTGGATCGGGATCGTCGGGCTGGGCATCGACTTCGGCGCGTTCCCGCCCGACGCGCACGGTACCGGCACCGCGCTGCTGGTCGCGGCACACCTGGTCGGGGTGGTCGCGGTCCTTGTCGCGGCGGCGCTCGTCGCGGTACGCACGATCCGTGCCGCGGTACGCGGGCGGGGCGGGCACGGCCTGGACTGGGTGGCGCCGCTGCTCGCCTTCGGCATCCTCGCCAACCTGGCCGCGTTCGTGCTGTCCACCCTGCCGGCCGACCGGCTCTCGGCCCGGCAGATCGTCTCCCTGCTCCCGCTCGGCGCCGCGCTCGCCGGCCGGGTGTACGGGCCGCGGCTGACCGCGTCCCTGCGCGCCGCCCGCCGGGCGGTACCGGTGCTGGTCGCGCTGCTGCTCGCGCTCGGTACCGCGCTCGGCGTGCAGGCCGCCTCGGCCCAGCCGGTACCCGCGGCCAACCAGGACATCGCGCTGTGGCTGCGCGCGAACGGGCTGCGGTACGGGCTGGGCGGGTACTGGAGCGCCGACGTGATCACGCTGGTCACCGGGGGCGAGGTGACGGTGGTACCGCTGAGTGCGGCAGCCGGCACGGAGCACCTGCTGTACGCGTACCGGTGGGAGTCCCGGTCCGACTGGTTCGACCCGACCCGCCACGATGCGCGGTTCCTGGTACTGGACCTGCAGGACCCGGCGTACGGGCGGCTCGACCTCGCGCTGGCCCAGTTCGGCGAGCCCCGGTACCGGCAGGACTTCGGCCGCTTCGCGGTCCTCGTGTACGACGTCAACCTGCTGGTCGGCCTGCCCGCCCTGTGCGGCGGTGGGCGTACCGCGCCGAGCATGGCCGAGTGTCCACGCCGGTAAGGCGCGACGGGGAGCCGCCCCGAGGCGCATGATGATCGGGTGGCGCAGGTACCGGCGGAAGGCGCACCCGGCCCGCTGCGGGGGCGGCGGGCGCGCAGCGCTCTGGAACAGATCGGCGACCGGCTGTACGCGCTGCCACCGGAGCAGTTCATCCCGGCGCGCAACGAGGCCGTCGCCACCGCCCGCAAGGCCGGCGACCGGGCCACCGCCGAGGCGGTCGGTGCGCTGCGCAAGCCGACCGTGGCCGCCTGGCTGGTGAACCTGCTCGCGCTGCGCCGCCCCGACCTGCTCGACGAGCTGTTCGCGCTCGGGGAGGGGCTCCGCCAGGCCCAGCACGAGCTGCGCGGCGAGCAGTTGCGCGA
>DATEJJ010000969.1:0-2259 GCA_035278125.1 Rugosimonospora sp. | reverse complement strand
GGTGGCGTTGTCCGCGATGCAGGCTGTGGCCCGTTCGGCGTGTGCGCTCGCGGGCTTGGGGGTGCGATGGGCGGACGACGCTGTCGACCTTTGTCCCCGCAGGTGCAGTCTGTGCCGGGACCGAGGAGGAGTAGGCCCCGGTGCGGGCGGGGCGGGCGGCTCACACTCATGGCTCGGTGGCACGCGGCGCTGGTAGGCGCTGGCCCGGCTGTCGCGCGTTTCGCCGGGCCGCGACGCTGTACACCCGTGCTGACCTGTCCTGGGTGTCGGCATCCGTACAGCCGAATTCTGATCGACCTTGTTTGATGTACGGGTAAGCGGGGGAGGTCCTGTGGCGCGTACCGAGCGGCCGCTCGAGGGCGGTCCGGAGCCGATGCGGCGATTCGCCGCCGATCTGCGACGGTTGCGGCAGGAGGCGGGCAGCCCGCCCTACCGTCGGCTGGCCGAGCGGGCCCATTACTCGCCCGCGGCGTTGGCGGCCGCCGCGAATGGTCGGCGGTTGCCCAGTCTTGATGTCACGCTGGCGTACGTTCGGGCGTGCGGCGGTGACGTGGCGGTGTGGGAGCGGCGGTGGCGGGCCGTGGCCGCGGAGCTTGTGGTCGCCGCCGATGATGGCACGTCGGAGGCAGCCAGCCCTGGTGATAGCGCCAGGGGCGACGGTGCGGGCGATGGTGCCCGGGCGCCGTACGTGGGGCTCGCCCCGTTCCAGCCCACTGACGTCGACCGGTTCTTCGGCCGGGAGGACCTTGTCGCGGACCTTATGCGGCGGGTGCGGCGGCACCGGTTTGTCGCTGTCGTCGGCGCGTCCGGGTCCGGTAAGTCGTCGGTGCTGCGGGCGGGCCTGATCCCGGCGTGGACCGCGCTGTCGGGCGCGCCGCCGATCATCATGTTCACCCCGGGTCCGGCGCCCTTCGAGGAGTGCGCGCTCAAGCTGGCCGCGCTGGGCGGGGTGGATCCGCCCGACGTGCACCGCCGCCTGAACGGGGACCGGCTCGGTCTGCACTGGGTGGTGCGGCAGGTGCTCGACGAGCGGGCCGGGGACGCCGATCTGCTGATCGTGGTCGACCAGTTCGAGGAGCTGTTCACGCTGTGCGCCGAGGCCGGCGACCGGGACCGGTTCATCGCCGCGCTGCTCGCCGCCGCTGCCGCGGCGAGTAGCCGGTGCCGCGTCGTCATCGGTACGCGGGCCGACTTCTACGCGCACTGCGTGGCGTACCCCGGACTCGTTGATGCCTTCAACGAGGCGCACCTGGCGGTCGGCGCGATGACCATGGACGAGCTGCGCCGCGCGGTCACCCAGCCCGCGCTCCAGCATCACCTGACCCTGGAGAGTGCGCTGCTCGCGGAGCTGGTCGCCACCGCGTACGGGCGGGTGGGTGTGCTGCCGCTGCTGTCCCACGCGCTGCGGGAGACGTGGCGGCGGCGACGCGGCAACACGCTGACCCTTGCCGGTTTCCGGGCCACCGGCGGGATCGACGGCGCCCTGACCAACACCGCCGAATCGGTCTACCAGGCGCTGGGCAGCGACCGGCAGCAGGTCGCCCGGGATCTGTTCAGCCGGCTGTGCGCGCTGGGGGACGGGACACACGACACGAAGCGTCGGATCCGCCGCGACGACCTCGACCTCTCCGATGAGGATGTCCGCGCCGTGGTCGAGCATTTCGTGGCGGCCCGACTGATCACGGTCGGCCAGGACTGGACCGAGATCACCCACGAGATCCTCATCAGCAGCTGGCCCCGGCTGCGGCAATGGCTCACCGCGGATCGCGACGTGCTGCGCCTGCACCAGGAACTGACCGAGGCGTCCCGGCAGTGGGAGGACATCGGCAGGGACCCGGCCGCGCTGCTGCGCGGGGTACGCCTCGCCGCCGCCAACGAGTGGACCGCGGCGGGCCGGGCCGCGCTGGCCCCCCGTGAGCACGCATTCCTCGCGGCGAGCAACACGTTGCAGGAGGCCGAACGGGTCGCGGCCCGCCGGCAGCGCCGCCGGCTGCGGTCCCTCGTCGCGGCCCTGACCGTGCTGCTGGTCATGGTCAGCGGCGCCATGACCGCCGCGATCCTGGCCCGTCGGGCGGCGGCGCACCAGCGGGACGTGGCCACCGCGCAGAACGTCGCCGTCGCGGCCGCCGGCCTGCGGGCGACCCAGCCGGCGCTGGCGACCCAGCTGCTGCTCGCCGCGTACCGGTTGGCGCCGACCACGCCGGTACGCAGCGCCCTGCTCGGTGCCTTCGCCCAGCCGTACGCCACGGTATTGACCCA
>DATEJJ010000968.1:0-4140 GCA_035278125.1 Rugosimonospora sp. | reverse complement strand
GGCGCAGTGCGCGGGCGCAGCGGACATCTACGCCCGCCCGGCGGACCTCACGGTGGCCCGGCTCACCGGCCCGGCGGCGGTGCTCACGGCGCCGGCGCGGCCGGCGGGTGCGGGGCTGGCGGTCGAGATCGGCGATGTCAGGACGACGGTACGGTGTGACAACACGGGGGCCGGCGGTCAGGCACTGCTGGTACGGCCCGACTGGGCGGGGTTGGGCGGGGAACTGCCGGGCGAGGTGGCGGCGGTCCGGTACCAGGGACCGCACACCGACCACCACATCAGCACGCCGGCCGGGACGGTGGTGGTACGCGAGCCGGGTCCGCCCCGGGCGGGTCCGGGTGACCGGATCACCTGGACCCTGCACCGCTGCTGGCTGCTTACCTGACCGCATCCACCACCGTCGTATTACCGAATCCGGTCCGGCCTGTACGGCGGCGCCGCGCTGCGGGATGGTCGAGAGCGTGACGGACACCTCGCCCGGGTACCCGCGCCGGGCCGTGCTCACCGGCCTCGCCGCGCTCGGCCTCGGCGCCTGTGCCCGCCCCGCAGCCGCACCGGTCTCCGCACCCCCATCCCCTGCGGCACCTCCATCCACCGCGGCACCTCCGTCCACCGCGGCGGCCCGGGTGCTCGTCTACACCCGGACCACCGGCTTCCGGCACGACTCCATCCCCGCCGGCATCGCGGCCGTGCAGGCGCTGGGGGAGCGGCACGGGTTCGCGGTGGACGCGACCGAGGACCCGGCCCGGTTCACCGCGCCCGACCTGGGGCGGTACCGGGCCGTGGTGTTCCTGAACACCACCGGTACCGTGCTGGACAGCGCCGGCAAGACCGCGTTCGAGGGGTACCTCCGCGGCGGCGGCGGGTTCCTCGGGGTGCACTCGGCCGCCGACACCGAGTACGGGTGGCCCTTCTACGGCGGGCTGGTCGGCGCGTACTTCGCCTCGCACCCGGCGGTCCAGCCGGCCACGGTCCGGGTGCTCGACCGTACCCACCCGGCGACCGCGGGGCTCGATCCCGTGTGGCACCGGACCGACGAGTGGTACAACTTCCGCGCCAACCCCCGGCCGCGGGTGCGGGTACTGGCCACAGTGGACGAATCCTCGTACCGGGGCGGCACCATGGGCGCCGACCACCCGGTCGCCTGGTACGCGCCGTACCAGGGCGGGCGCTCCTGCTACACGGCGCTCGGGCACACCATCGCGTCGTACTCCGAGCCCGCGTTCCTCGCCCACCTGCTCGGCGGGATCCGGTACGCGGCCGGTGGGTTTCCGGCTGGCCGGGCTGGGTAGCCACCGTCTGAACGGGCAGAACGGAACAGAGAAGGAGGAGCGATGGCGGACTATGGCAGAGCGCCCACGGTGCCGCGAACGCCGGCGCACTCCGTCCCGCCCGTGGACGAGCGCGACGTACGGGAGCGGCCCGGGAGCCGGCACGGGCAGATCGACGACCGATGGCCGTACCGGCCCGAGGAGTACGAGGGCGACAGTGCCGATGGTGACAGTGCCTATGGTGACAGCGCCTATGTCAGCACGCCACGGGTGGTGCCGGCGGTGGCGCGGCAGGGGAGCCCCGGCTTCGCCGCGACCGCGCCGAGCGCGATAGCGCTGCTCGGCGGCGTCTGGCTGATCGTGGCCAGGTTCGTGTACACCTTCCTGGGCACCGGCGGCCGGCTCGGCGGGGTACCCAACGGGATCGTCGTCGGCGCCGCGGTCGTCCTGATCGCGCTGGCACAGCTGTCCAACCCCGCGTCCAGCCCGGCGCTCAGCGCCGCCAACGTGGTGCTGGGCGGCTGGATGATCGCGTCGCCGTGGGTGTTCCACTACCACTTCTGGTCGGCGCTCGCGTGGAGTGACCTGATCACCGGCGTGGTGATCGGGCTGACCGCGCTGGCCAGTTTCTCGGCCGGCGCCGCGCGGAACTCCGGCGAGGCGGTCCGGAACCGCTGATCCAGAGAGGGTACCGGGGCCGGCGTGGTCCGGCCCCGGTACCGGCGGTCCCGGTCAGGTCAGCCGGGCCAGGCGCTGGACCAGTTCGTCGGTGCTGGGCTCCAGCGGGGGCCACGGGAAGCTCTCGGCGGCGGCGCGCAGCATGACGGTGCCGTGCATGGCGGACCACAGCGCGATCGCGTCGGTGAACGGGTCGGTGCTGGCGCTGCCGCCGGCTGCGGCGCACGCCGCGATCGAGTCGACCAGGATCTGGAACACGTCGAGCCGGCCGGGCCGCAGTTCGGGGGCGCCGGCCGCGCGGGTACGGCCGAACAGCACGCGGTACCGGCCGGGCCGGCTCACCGCGAACCGCACGTACGCGCGGCAGCCGGCGAGCAGGCGCGCCACCGGTTCGGCCCGCGGGTCGACCGCCTCCGCGAGTGCGGCCCGGAGGTCGTCGAAGGCGGCGTCGACCACCGCGAGCAGGATGGCCTCCCGGTCCGGGAAGTGCGCGTAGATCGAGGGTGCCGCGATGCCGATCTCCCGGGCCACCGAGCGCAGCGTGACCGACTCTTCGGCGCCGGTGCGCTCCAGGATCTCGGTCGCCCCGGCGATGATCTCCTCGCGTAGCCGGGTGCCCTGGCCGCGCGGGTTGCGCTGCCGGGTTGCCGGGTCGTCAACCTTCCTCATGCCCGTAACTTTACACCCGTTAGCCGATGGTGCTAGCCTAACGAACATAAGCTAACGCACGTAAGTTCGGGGAGGACCTCATGACCACGCAGCCCGACCAGGGACACCCCCGCCGCTGGGCGGCACTCGGCGCGCTCTGCCTGTCCCTCGTCGTCGTCACGCTCGACAACACGGTCCTCAACACGGCGCTGCCCGCGCTCGCCCGGGCACTGCGCGCCACGACGTCGGACCTGCAGTGGATCACCGACGCGTACACCCTGGTGTTCGCCGCCCTGCTGGTCACGGCCGGCGGCCTGGGCGCGCGCCTCGGCCTGCGCGGGGCGATCGTGGGCGGGATGGTCGTCTTCGCGGCGGGCTCGGCGGCGGCCGCGATGTCCACGAGCAGCGCCGAGTTGATCGGGTTCCGCGCGGTGATGGGCCTGGGCGCGGCGTTCGTGATGCCGGCGACGCTAGCCATGATCACTCAGCTGTTCCCGCCGCACGAGCGGGCGAAGGCCATCGGCGTCTGGTCGGCCACGGCCGGGGTGGGCGTGCTGCTCGGCCCGGTGCTGGGCGGGGCGCTGCTGGTGCACTTCTCCTGGGGCAGCGTGTTCTGGATCAATGTGCCGCTCATCGCGCTGTCCCTGATCGGTGTGCTGGCGCTGGTACCGGCGCTGCCGGGGCGCGCAACCGGACGGCTGGACCTGCTCGGCGCGCTGCTGTCCGCGGCCGGCCTCACCGCGCTGGTGGACCTGATCGTGGAGGCGCCGCAGCGCGGCTGGCTGTCCGGCACTTCGCTGGCCGAGGCCGGTGCGGCCGGTGCGCTGCTCGCGCTCTTCGTGGCGTGGCAACTGCGGGCGCGGTACCCGATGATCGATGTCCGGGTGTTCGCCCGCCGCGGCTTCGCGGTGGCCGCGGGCAGCCTGGGCGTCACGTTCTTCGCGCTGTTCGGCGCGCTGTTCCTGTTCTCGCAGTACCTGCAGCTGGTGCACGGGTACTCGGCGCTGCGGGCCGGCCTGGGTGCCATGCCGTTCGCGGTCGCGATGGCGGCCACCGCGGCCACGAGTAGCCTGGTCGCCGCCCGGCTGGGCACCCGGGTCACGGTCGCGCTCGGGCTCGCGGTCATGGGCGGGGCGCTGGTCACCCTGTCACTGGCCACAGTGGACACCCGGTTCCCCGTGCTGGCCGCGATCCTGGGCACGATGGGCGCCGGCATGGGACTGGTGATGGCGCCGTCGAGCGAGTTCACCATGGGCGCGGTACCGCGCGAGCGCGCCGCGATGGCCAGCTCCATCAACAGCGTGGTCCGCGAACTGGGCGGCGTGCTGGGCATCGCGGTGGTCGGCAGCGTGGCCTCGGCGGCGTACCGGCACGACCTGACGGCTCCGGCACCGGGTGCGGCGCGGGACCTGACGAGCGCGCACGTGATCGCCGCCCACCTGCCGGCCGGGCCGCGGGCCGAGCTGATCGGCGCCGCCAACCACGCGTTCACCTCGGCCACGGACACCGGGATGCGGGTCGCGGCGGCGGTCGCCTTCGCCGG
>DATEJJ010000967.1:0-2376 GCA_035278125.1 Rugosimonospora sp. | reverse complement strand
ATCCCCTCCAGCACGATGCACGGGTTACGCATGTGGATCATTTTGCCAGTGTGCTCGTCGACGATGGTGTCCACCCGGCGTGCCACCCGCGCGGTACGCCCGCAGAACCGGCCCATCTCCGCGTCGAAGCCCATACCCCGGTTGAGCAGGTCCTTGTTGAGGGTGGGTTCGATCTCCGCCTTGGACTTGATGCGCACCACGTCACCGGGCTGGAGGTTCGTGGTCGCGGTGGGCGTGTTCGCCGCGGTGCCCCGCAGGTACCCCCAGTGCCGGCCGCCGCGCAGCCGCAGCCGCGCCGGCAGCCGCCGGCTGGCGCCCTGCGCCCGGTTGTACAGCCCGACGAACAGGGCGCGCAGTGACCACAGTGGAGTAACGTTACGATTGCGCACATCCGCAACAAATTGACCGAACTCGCGGATGGGCAGCCCGTCGGGCGCGGCGCGCAGCAGTTCGGTGGCCTGGCAGCGGTACCGCGGCGAGCCGTCCTCGCCCGGCGCCCGCTGGCTGTTGGCGACCAGCAGCGGCAGCAGCCGCGCGCCGTCCGGCGCCTGCGCGGGCACGGATGCCGGGGACGGGGAGGATGCCGGTGCGTCCACCTTGCGCAGCCAGGCGTGCTTCCAGTACATCAGGCAGGCCGCCTGGCAGCCGCCGTGCCCGCCGCCGTCGCAGCGCGCCCCGGTCAGGTGTACCGCGTTGTCCATCCGGCGCATGCCGGAGCGGGTGAGCGTGTCGCACGCCTTGCTGGCCACCTTGTACACGGTCAGCCGCCGCCCGCAGTACTGGAACATCTCCGGCATGAACGGCAGCGACTCCAGCTCGCCCCGCTCGTCCAGGGTGGCGAGGATCTCGTCGGCGCTGCGTACCTCGACGACGTCGCCGGAGCGCAGGTCCAGCTGGACCGACGCGGACCGATCTGCGGTGCGCATCTAGTTGGCCTCCGTCCAGCGCAGCGCGGCGTCGATCGCACCGGCCTGGCGCAGCGCGTTGATCCGCCGCAGCCGCTGGTGCCGCTCCCCCATCAGGTCGTCGAGCACGAGCCCGTGCCGCCGGTACGCCTCGGCCAGCTGCTCGATCCCCTTGCGCAGCGTCCACTGTGGCCGGAACGTGGGTACCTCGCGCGCGATCAGGTCGCAGGAGACCCGGTAGTTGCGGGCATCCGCACCCGCGCCCGCCGCGTAGGTCACCTCGCCGCCGACCACCTCGCGGACCAGCTCGGCCACGTCCCGGATCAGGTAGTTCTCCGCCGAGTCCCCCACGTTGAAGGCGCGCGCGTGTACCACCTCGCGCGGCGCCTCCAGCAGCGCCAGGAACGCCCCCGCGATGTCCTCGGCGTGTACCAGCGGCCGCCAGGCCATCCCGTCGCTGCGCAGGCCCACCTTGCCGGCCAGCAGCGCGTTGCCCACCAGGTCGTTGACCACCAGGTCGCCGCGCAGCCGCGGGGAGAAGCCGTACGCGGTCGCGTTGCGCAGGAACACCGGTGAGTAGTCGTCGTCGGCCAGGGTGAGCAGATCCTGCTCGGACCGGATCTTCGACTCGCCGTACGGAGTGAGCGGGGAGAACGCGGCGTTCTCGTCCAGCGGCGCGTCGTCCGCGCCGGCGCCGTACAGGCTGCACGAGGACGAGAACAGGAACCGGCTGGCGCCCGCCTCCTTGGCCGCCCGGGCCACCCGTACCGTCGCGTGGTGGTTGACGTCGTAGGTCAGCCCCGGGTCCAGGTTGCCGAGCGGGTCGTTGCACAGCGCAGCGAGGTGTACCACCGCGTCCGGCGCCACGCTCGCGAGGTGCTCCGCGGTCACGTCCCGCAGGTCCACCCGCAGTGCGGGTACCGGCTCCGGCGCCGGGCCGAGCGTACAGTCGGCGAACAGGCCGGTATCCAGGCCGATCACCTCGTGGCCGGCGGCCACCAACCTGGGCACCACCACGCTGCCGAGGTAGCCCTCGTGTCCGGTGACGACGACGCGCATATACGACTCCAGTCCAGCGGATGCGGGGATGTGGACGGGAAAACTCTACGCAGTCAGGTTGTAGGCCCCGCAAGGACGGAACAGACAGATTTGCGACTCCGCTCCGGCCGTAGGCGGATTTGCCGCCCAACCGGCCGCCGATGCTGGACGTTCGGACCGTGGACGGCACCATCCGGTGGTCCGGTAGGGTCGGCGGATGTCCTGACCGAGCCGTTCGCAACCGGATGAGGGGGACGATAGTGCGCAGGTCGCTCGGGCTGTACCTGGTGGTGGGCGGAGTGGTGCTCACCGCGGCATGCGGCAGTTCGCCGCACAGTGTGGCGAAGTCAACAGCGGGCGGCGGCGGAGCGGCACCGGCCATCGCCCCGTCCGCACCGGGTTCGGCCGGCGCGAGCGCCTCGGCCGCGCCGAG
>DATEJJ010000966.1:0-2758 GCA_035278125.1 Rugosimonospora sp. | reverse complement strand
CGGCGTACAGCAGCGGGGGCAGCACGGCCAGGCTCACCACGTCCGGCGCCACCGCGATGGTGGGTACCCCAGGGATGACCGCGACCAGCAGCCCTGCCAGTACCAGCAGGGACGGCGCCGGTACCCGCAGCCGCCGCGCGGAGGTGGCCACCGCGGTGGCCAGCACCACCAGCAGCAGGACGATCTCGACACCGCGCACCGCCCACCCTAACCCGCCCGCCGGGCGCGCGGGCGCCACCAGGGCACCCGCGCGCCTGACTGCGGACTCAGACGGTTCCGCTGATCGACCACATCCCGTTGCTCGGCGACGCCGGGATGTCCGGGCCGGTCGGGCCCTGGCCCCAGAAGTAGTCACCGATGTTGGTGACGCCGTCCGGGCGGATCAGGCCCATCGAGCGGTACACCACGCCGGACGGCTCGGTGTCCACGGCCATCGCCGCCCAGGCCGCCTGCACCCGGTACGCCGGGCGCAGCGTCCACCAGAGGAACTTCACCGGGAACAGGTAGTTGGCGAAGGTACCGCCGGTGGTACCGACGCAGTACGCGTTGGTGTGGAACCCGTTGAGGATGTGCAGCCCCACGAACGCCGGCCGCCACCGGGCGAAGTAGTCGTAGGTGCCGCTGGTGTCCGCGAGTACCTGGCAGGACTCCAGTTGCAGCCACTCCAGGTCCCGGTTGCCCCAGCGCGCGTCGCCCGGCACGATCCACTGGTCGTCGTGCATGCCGGTGAAGGTGAACCCGGACGGGTTGCCGTGGCCGGTGTACCAGGCAGCGTCCACATTGTCCACCCACTGGTCGTCGTGCCCGCCCAAGGCCGGGTCCTTGAAGTCGGACTCCCAGGCGTTGGCCAGCCGCCAGTCGAACGCCACCGGTACCCCGTGCGCCAGCATCCCGTTGCGGAAGCCGTCGGCGCCGGCCTGGGCGCACTGCCAGTCGACGGTCTGCTCGATGCCGGTGTCCACCGGCCCGACCGCGAGCGCGCCGAAGCCGCCGCCGCCCGGCGTGGTGGCCGCGTCCGCGCTGCCGTCCGCGTCCAGCCGCACGGCCGCGGTGGCGGTCAGCCCGTTGGCGTCGGTCACCTCGACCGTGACCGTCTCCGTGCCGGTGTCCGCCGCCCGCGGGGCGCGAGTGTACGAAATGGACGGTCGGCTGCGGTCGTCGCTGGGCAGCGCGGTGCTGGAGGACGACCAGGCGTAGGTGTACGGGGCGGTACCGCCGGACACCTCCACGGCCGCCACGATGCTGTCACCGGTACGGGCCGCCTTCATCCGCCCGCCGGGTCCGCTGCCCGGCACCGCCGGTACCAGCCGGTGCGCCTGGCTGGTCTCGGCCAGCGGGTTGCAGGTGTACTGCGGGTAGATGGTGCCCACGGTCCCCCTGCCGTTCGCCTGGTCCGCGGTCAGCTGCGGGAACTGGTACCCGAGCGTGGGCACGTCCTGCCGCACGTCCGGCCCGTACAGCGCGGCACACTCCTGCTGCGCCTGCTCCACCGGGATGACCGGTACGTCGCCGGACTTCGCCACCTGCCGTACGCTCGCGGACACCTGGCTGACCACGCCGTCCGGGGCGAGGGTGAGGCGCAGCCGGGCGCCCTGCCCGGTGACCGGCAGCCCGCCCAGCGTCAGGCCGTACGTGACCACGGTGTCCAGCGCCTGCGAACGGGTCACCTTGTTGTCCGCGTTGCTGAGCGTCAGCTGCGTGTGCGAGACGCTGGGCCGCGCGCCGAAGTCGCCACTCAGCCCGACCAGTTGCAGCAGCTGGTTCGCGCGGCTGAGCGCGGCGTCGTCGGACGGCGCCTTGACCGCGTCCAGCGCCTTGACGTCCAGCGCCTGCGCCACCGTGGGCCGGCCGGACTCGTCCTCGCCCTTGGCCACGGCCACCTGCGGCACCTGGTTGAACCGCGCCGGGTCGGCGTAGCTGAAGGCGCCGTCAGTCTCCAGCGCGTTGGGAATGTTGAAGGTGCCGGCCAGCTTGGCGCCCTGGTCCGGGGTCAGCCCCTCCTGGACCACCGCGTACACCGCCGCGGTCCCCCCACCGGCGACGGCGGCCGTACCGCCGACCAGCAGCGTGCCGGCCACCGCCGCGACGGATGCCGCCGCGGCCAGCCGGGCGCCGCGGCGCCCTGTCGTTCTGGACATGCGCGTGTCCCCTCCTGCCTGCCGGGCGCACCACCGCGCCCGGCCGTTGGGGAGCAGGAGGGCCGACTCCGCGCATTGATACCTATCCGGTACCGAAGCAGAGGAAGGCTGCCGCCGTCGCATAAGCGACACCGTCGCCACCGGCGGCGAACTCCCGCTGCGCCTCGGCGAGCGCCTGTGCCGGACCGCACCCGGCCCGCATCCGCCGGTGCAGGTCCAGCATGAGCGTGGCGGTACGCTCCGCCGGTACCGGCAGCAGGCTCGCCACCAGGCTGCGGGTACCCAGGCCCAGCAGTACCGCGGTGAACCCGATCAGCTCGTCCCCCGGCCGTACCCCGGACCGCCCCGCGTCGCAGGCGGAGAGCACCACGCAGCCCGGCGCCCGGCCCAGCCGCTCCAGCTCGTACGCGGTGAGCGGCCCGTCGGCAAGCTCCACTGTGGAGAACAAGGGGTTGTCCGCGCGGAAGGTACCGTGCGCCGCGATGTGCGCGAGCCGGGTACCGTCCAGCGCGCGCAGCACCGCACCGGCCGTGGCCCCGGTCCCCGCCAGCACCCGCGATCCGGGTAACCGCGCGGCGAGCGCGGCCACCTCGTCCCCGGCCTCGGGCAGCCGGGGTCCG
>DATEJJ010000965.1:0-4549 GCA_035278125.1 Rugosimonospora sp. | reverse complement strand
GAGCCCGTCGCCGGCCCGCGCGGCCAGCCGCTGCGCCACCACCCGCAGCACGTCATCGCCGGCGGTGTGGCCGTACGCGTCGTTCACCGGCTTGAACCCGTCGAGGTCGAGCACCACGACCACGGCGGGGCCGAGGTGTAGGAGGGGCGCCGCGAGGGTACCGAACAGGCGGCGGTTCACCAGGCCGGTCAGCTCGTCGTGCCCGACGGCCCAGGACAGCGCGGCGCGCTCGGCCTGCAACCGGGCCACCTCCTCGCGCAGCTGGGCCACCTCCTTCTCCATCGGGGGCATGCCCCGCCGGCAGGCGCAACCGGTGCCGGTGCCAGAGTGGCCGGTCTCCATGGGGTACAGCATGCCAGTCTTCACGAATCTGCTGCAAGATTTCACCGCGGTCGGTTGTCAGTCTGGTGTCGTGCAATTGCAGGACAGTCGGTTACCCTAAGTTCCCGAACTTTCTTCGTGAAAGACGGGACGCGGCAAGCGCAGCACAAGTGTGCCGGTCAGTGCTTGGCGGCCGGCAATCTCGGCAACATCTTGCTTACGGAACGTACGCACGAGGAGCATCAATGGAGGGCCAGACCACCGGCTGGATCATGTCCAGCAGGTCCAGCGGCAACGGCGGCAGCTGCGTCCAGGCGCGCCGCCACGCCGACCTGATCGAGGTGCGCAACAGCAAGGACCCGGATGCGGGCATGGTCCGGTTCACCGTGGAGGAGTGGGACTCGTTCCTGGACGGCGCGAAGAAGGGGGAGTTCGACCGGCTGCTGGCGTTCTGACCGCGGCCTGGGCCGGGCCGGCAGCCTACCGCTGAGGCTTGCGGCCCACGCCGCACCACACCCCGCCGCCGAACGGGGTGTCCGCCGCGGGTGCCGGCTCGCCCGGATCGGGCCGCCACTCGTGTACCCAGGTCACGCCCGGATCGACCAGCTCCAGTCCGGTGAAGAACCGCTCGACCTCGGCGCGGGTACGCACGGTGCCCGGGGTCGCCGTCTGTCGCTTGTAGACATCCTCGCCCGGGCCCGCCAGTTCGGCCATGGGATGGAACGTCTCGGTGGCGGTGTGCGACGCCACCAGGTAACTGCCGGGGGGTGCGGCGGCGACCAGGTCGGCTGCGGCGCGGTAGGCCAGCGTGTCGTCCGGTACGAAGTGCAGCACCGCGACCAGTAGCAGCCCCACCGGCGCGTCCAGGTCCAGGGCGCGGCGCACGGTCGGGTGTTCGAGCAGCGGCTGCGGGCCCGACAGGTCGCCCAGGATCGCGGTGGCGCGGTCGTTGCCGGCGAGGATCTCCAGGCTCTCGGACACCGCGACGGGGTCGATGTCCACGTAGACCACCCGGCACTCCGGGGCCAGTGCCTGCGCGATCTGGTGCACGTTGCCCGCGGTCGGGATGCCCGAGCCGACGTCCAGGAACTGGCGCACCCCCGCGCCCACCAGGTAGCGCACCGCCCGGCCGAGGAACGCGCGGTTGGCCCGGGCCAGCGCCGGTACGAACGGGAACCGCTCGACGATCTGGCGGCCCGCCTCCTGGTCCGCGGGGAAGTTGTGGATACCGCCGAGGAAGTAGTCGTACATCCGCGCCGCCGTCGCGGCCTTCGGCGCGGTCGCCCGCCCCCCGTCGTCCATTGTGGTCAGAACTCCTCGATCGGTACCGCGTCCCGGCTGATGAGTTCGAAGATACGCCGGTATTCGTCGACCTCCGACTGCTCCTCCAGGTACAGGGCGCCGACGTGCGACTCCAGGTAGACCACGTCCGGGTCCTCGGGGTCCTCGAAGTCCAGGATGCGGAACGCGCCGGCCATGGCCGCGTGCGCGCCCACCGCGAACGGCAGCACCTTGATCTGCACGTGGTCCCGCCGGCTCACCTGGCGCAGGTGCTCGATCTGCGCGTCGAGTACCGTCCGCCCGCCCACCGGGCGGTGCAGCACCCCCTCGCCCAGGACCGTCACCACGCCCGGGGGCGGGCGCCGGGTGAGCAGGGTCTGCTGCCGTTGCAGCCGCAGCTTCACGTGCCGGTCCGCCGCCTCCGGGTCGGCCGGCTGCTCGGCGCCGAACACGGCCCGGGCGTACGCCTCGGTCTGCAGCTCGCCGGGGACCACCTCACCGTCGTACCCGCAGATGCGGCTGGCGCTGGCCTCCAGCCCGACGTACAGCTTGAACCAGTCGGGGACCACCGGGTTGGCGTCCCACCACTCCTCCTGCGACGTGCCCAGGGCCAGCTCGGCGAGGGCGTCGGTGATGCTCTGGTCCGCGCCGTAGAGCCAGCACAGCGCGCGGACATTCGCCGCGGTGACGGGGACCTTGCCGGTCTCGATGCGGTGCAGGGTCGGTTCGGAGATGCCCAGCCTCGCCTCGGCGACCTCGCGTCGGCTCTTGCCGGTCGCGACCCGCAGCCGGGTCAGGCGGCGGCCCAGTGTCCGGCGGACCACCCTTTGCCCGGTGACCGGCACGCTCTCACCTCTTCGCCCCGTCCGTTGTGGATTGACGGCGATACGGTACCGTCTCGGACCGCTCGCCGACAGTGGTCAAGCGTGCACGTACGGAGGGATTCCTGCTACGTGCGCGGTGTACGACGCAGCGTGGACGGCGGACATCGGACGGTAGGGTGACCACTACATCACCCTCCCGGTGGGTCCCCCTCAGCCTGCCGGCGGTGACGTGTCCTCAGTGGACGATGACGGATCCGCCGCCCGGCTCCGGCCGTCACCGGGTCGGCGCGCGCCGCGCGCCCGGGGGAGGATGGTCGCATGGCGTATCTGGAAAAGAGCGGCGAGTACCGCCGCGACCAGCGGTACATCGCGACCCGGATCACCGCCGACGGGCGGGACGGGTATCCGGTGGCACCCGGCCGGTACCGGCTCGTGGTCAGCCGCGCCTGCCCCTGGGCCAGCCGGGCGGTCATCGTGCGCCGGCTGCTCGGGCTGGAGGATGTGCTGTCCATGGCGGTGGCGGGACCCACACACGACAAGCGCAGCTGGACCTTCGACCTCGATCCGGGCGGGCGCGATCCGGTGCTCGGCATCGAGCGCGTGCAGGACGCCTATTTCGCGCGCTTCCCGGGGTACGAGCGGGGCATCACGGTACCGGCCATCGTGGACGTACCCACCGGGCAGGTGGTGACCAACGACTTCGCGCAGATCACCCTGGACCTGTCCACCGAGTGGCGGGCGTACCACCGGCCCGGCGCACCCGAGCTGTACCCGGAGCACCTGCGCGAGGAGATCGACGCGGTCAACCGTACGGTGTTCGCCGACGTGAACAACGGCGTGTACCGGGCCGGGTTCGCCAGCGGCCAGGAGGCGTACGAGCAGGCGTACCGGCGCCTGTTCGACCGGCTGGACGAGCTCGCCGCGCGCCTGGCCGGGCAGCGGTACCTGGTCGGCGAGGCCATCACGGAGGCCGACATCCGGCTGTTCACCACGCTGGTCCGGTTCGACTCCGTCTACCATGGACACTTCAAGTGCAACCGCGCCAAGCTGGCCGAGATGCCGGTGCTGTGGGCGTACGCGCGGGACCTGTTCCAGACGCCCGGCTTCGGCGACACGGTCGACTTCGGCCATATCAAGCGCCATTACTACGAGGTACACCGGGACATCAACCCGACCGGCATCGTGCCGCTCGGCCCGGACCTGTCCGGTTGGCTGGCGCCGCACGGGCGGGAGGCCCTGGGCGGGCGGCCGTTCGGCGACGGTACGCCCCCGGCACCGCCCCCGGAGCCAGAGACGGTCCCGCCGCTGCGGTGAAGGAGAGTCGCATGTGGACTCGCGGCGGATACCCCGGAACTGTCGGACCCGGGCGGTAGGGTCGCGTCAGCTGCGAGGGCAGCGGGACTGACAGGAGGGGCAGCATGTCGGATCTGAGCGGGGAGCGCGCGGACCTGGTAGAGAGCCTGGACCGGCACCGCGGGTTCCTGCGCTACACCGTCCGCGACCTGAGCGACGCGCAGGCGGCCGAGCGCACCACGGTGAGCGCGCTGTGCCTGGGCGGCCTGATCAAGCACGTGGCCCGCACCGAGGCGAGCTGGATGCGGTTCGCGGTCGGCGGCGCCGAGGCGATGGCCGGCGACCAGTGGGACGACTGGGCGTCCGGGTTCCGGATGGTGGCGGGGGAGACGCTGGCCGGCCTGCTGGACGAGTATGCGGCGGTCGCCGCGCGCACCGACGAGATGGTGGCCACGCTGGACCTGGACGCGTCGCACCCGCTGCCCGAGGCGCCCTGGTTCGAGCCGGGGGCGCGCTGGTCGGTACGCCGGGTGCTGCTGCACATCATCGCGGAGACCGCGCAGCACGCCGGGCACGCCGACATCCTGCGCGAGTCCCTGGACGGGGCCAAGACGATGGGCTGACCCGCGGCTCAGGCGGGCATGGGCGGGAAGCGGAACGGGCGCACCATCAGCTGGTCCACGGCGCCCGCGCCCGGCCCGTCGGGTACCGGCAGCTCCGGGTCCTCGAAGCGGGCCAGCGCCCGGGCGCAGGCACGGGCCGCGGGCTCGGGCAGGCCGGCGGCGAGCACCCCGGTGACCAGCTCGCCCTCGCGCAGCCGGTGCACGGTG
>DATEJJ010000964.1:0-22337 GCA_035278125.1 Rugosimonospora sp. | reverse complement strand
GGTGACCACGTACAGGGGCGTCCACCGGCCCGGCTGCCGGCAGTTGCCGCACTCGTTCGCGGCGCCCGTCGGCGGGGTGAAGAAGCCCTGCACGTGAGTGCCGCCACCGGGGCAGGCGTGCTGGTAGAGGCGAGCCTGTTCGTCGTCGACGGCGGGGCGGTGCCGGGCGGGCTCGGCGAGGATAGCCATGGTCATCTGGTGCTCCAGGCGTGTGCGTCTGGTACCTCGGCGATGACCGGCCTGTCATCGCCCGCAGTCACGGTGCCGGCCGCGCTGGGTGCCACCCGCGGCGTCCCTTGTGGACGACCCGGGCTGGCCGGCGGATCCGGGTGGTCGCCGTGGGTTCCGAACTCGTACTCGCCGTCGCGGGTGACCATGGTGCGGGTCATCAGGTAGCCGCGCTCGATGCGGGCGTAGAGCGCCTGCCGCGCGTCCTCGGTGGCCGGGTGGTGGTCGAACTCGCGCCAGCACGCGCCTTTCGCGTCGAGTTGGTGGATGGTCACGGTGCCGGGCGGGTCGGTCTTAGGCATCGGTCGTTGCCCTTCCGGTCGCGTCGAGGTGCTGGAGGCGTCGTTCGGCCCGCCACCGCGCGTTGCGGTCGTCGGTGAACTGGACGTACGCGGTGAGGTCGTCCAGTTGTGATCGGACGTGGCGCAGGGTCATGCACGGCTCGTGCCAGACCTGGTCGGACGACTCGTACGAGTGCCGCGTCTCGGCCCAGTGGAAGCGTTGGCCGCAGTCGGCGCACCGGTCGGTGATCCACCGGCGAAGGGTGCCTGCGGGCCTCCAGTGCAGCCGCAGGTGCCAGGCGTGCCGGGCGGCCCACGCCAGTCTGGCGGCCCGCGTGCGGGGGCGAGGGCCGCACCCCCGGCCGGGCGCCCGATCCGCCGGCTCCTGGTGTCGGATGTCCAGGCGCAGGCCGGGAACGGTGAACAGCAGCAGGCCACGGCCCGGAGCGGCAGTCGACTCAGCCATGGTCGTGGCCCTGTGCGTCGTCGGGCTGGTGGAAGGTCATCGTGTCGGTGTAGCTGCCGGCCGTGCGCAGCAACAGGTCTGCCTCGCCCAGCTTGCCGGCGGCGTGTTCGAGGTTGATGCCGGCGAGGTCGGCGACGGTGTCGGGGCCGCCGTGCTGGCGGCCGGTGGCGTCGAGGGTGATGCGCGGGTCCTCGGCGAGGCGCCGGGTGCGGGTGGCGAGGGCTTCCAGCAGCAGGCGCAACTGCGTCGTCATGTGCGCGCTGAGGCCGATGACGGTACCGGTGGTGTCCGGGTCGGGCAGGGAGCGGTGCACGCCGGCGGCCTGCACCGCCTGGGTGAGGTAGCGCAGCAGCTCGCGAGCCTGGAACGCGGCCTCGGTGGTGTGGTCGGCCGTCAGCTCCCCCTCGGGGTGCAGCGTCTCGACCAGCATCTCGGGGTCGAGGGCGTGCAGGTCGACCCAGCCGGACCGGATGTCGAGCTGCTCGCGCGCCAGCACGGCGCGGGCCAGCCGGCAGCGGGAGTCGCTGGCGACGTTGGTGGCGGGCATGGCCTCCTCGGCGATCGCCAGCAGCGACTGGGCGAGGACCGTGAGGTCGGTGACGGTGGTCATCGAGCCGGCCTCGATCCGTTCTGCGGCGGCGGTGGCGTCGAGGGTGGTCGCGAAGGTCTGGTCGGTGGTGCCGGGCCGGTCGGCGGACGCCATCGGGGCTCCGATCTTGTCGTCGCAGGAAATGCGTACCAGTGGGAGTGTGCCCAAGGGGTACGACACGCCCCGGCTAGCGCGGGCCACTCGTTCGGGTCGATCTGGGTTGTCGCAGGAAATCCGGTATTTCCTGCGACAACACTTGCACTGCCAGATACCCTAGACCCCCAGACCGGTGCTATGTCAATACTTGAAGACCGGCGGGCCGTTCTCTACTCTTTGCCTTAAGACACGGGACCTGTGAAGGGGAGTACGGAGTTGTTGCGGATCAAGCTGGGCGATCGGACGTACGTCGGCGACACCCAAGCGGACCACCCGTTCCTGCCGCGCCGGCACGCCGGCTGGGACCCGACGATGACCGACGGGGAAATCTACGACGCCGCCCGCGGCTGGTGGCGGTTGAACGCCCGGGCCGAGCAGGAGCGCCATGCCCTGGTCCTCGCGGGTGGGCAGGTCCGCATGGCGATCGCCATCCGTGAGTGGCGGACCGAGGGCGACCGGCGCGCGTTCGCCGGCGACATCCTGGGCCCGGGCGACCCGGTACATGACAAGTTCGTCGGCAAGCCGGACCCGGCCACCTCGACCAGCCGGTTCCCGGTGCTGTACCTGCCCGACCCGCTCGACGCCTCAGTCTGCCGGTGCGGGTGCGGAGAGACGGTCGCCCGGGGTGAATGGGTCCAGGGACACGAGCAGCGGGCCATCTTCGACCGGATCCGCGCCGACTTCGCCGGGTCGGTCAGCCGCTTCATCGACTGGTACGACGCCAACGGCCCGTTCGCGGCCGGTGACCAGGACCTGGACCGCGAACGAACCCGCGTCTGACTGTTGCATCGTGGGACCGGCCGGGGCCGAGCCCGCCGCAAGGGGTGTCGACGTCGAGCCCGCTCGCCCGCGACGGGTACGCTCAGCGCATGGCAGACCCCAGGCGGCGGCGCGAGCGGGTACCGTCCGTGCGACTCGTCCTGGTGCTTCTGACCGCCGCCCTGGCCGTACTGCTGGCGCTGGTCGACCTGCCGCGCCGGATGACGGCGAGGCGCATCCCGGCGGGATCTCCTTCGGCGGTGACGAGCTGAGTTCCTGGGCTCCCCCAGGTCCTTGGCCCACCGTGCAGAGATCTCGCGCCGTGCCTGTCCCACCCGTGTCACGCGCGCTCTCTCTGCACTCTGCAGTTCGGAGAGTTGCCGATGCACGACTTGGTCAACCCGTTGTGGGCGGCCCTCGCCCCGTACGCCGGATGGATCCTGGCGATCGTTGCTGGAGTTCTCGCCGGCTACCTGCTGTTGGTCGGGGTGGCCGCGTTGGTCGCGGTACTGCACCCCGATGAGGCCGTACGCCGGGACGCGCGGGCAGTGCTGCGGCTGCTGTTGGCGTTTCCGCGCCAGGTGCTGGCGCTACTGCGCCGGTCGGCGCAGCCGCCGCCACGCCACGGCCGACGCCGGCGATGAACCCGGCCCCGACGCCCGGCGCCCTTGGGGCCGGGCGTCGGGGGCGCCCGGGCCTTCGCGTCCCGGTGGCGAACACGGACGGATATTGCCCTGACGGATCGGCCCGCAAGTTCATCACACTGCAGCCGGGCTTCTACTCCCGCGCCGGTTCTGATGTCCACCGCGCCGCGCGGGTCGAGCCGTTAAGGCACGTGTGGCGGGACGTCCTCGACCGACAGGTCCGGCCGGACACGCAGGTACTGGGCCGGATGGCGCCAGCGGCCATGTTCATAGGCGGTGTCGACCGCGACCTCGACCACCGTGACCGGCTGGACCTGGATGTAAGGCAACGGCTGCGATGCCGTAGCGAGCCCGACCAGCGAGCGGGCAACGGCTGCGGCCACGGATGCTCGCCACCTCCGCGACCCCCCGCGGTGAGGAGGGTGGCCAGCTCGGCCCGATGCCCGGCCGGTACCGGACCGGTACGGCCGACGTATCGCAGCCGACCAGCGGCGTCGAGGCGTCCCAGCAGCAGCGTCGCCGGGTTGCGGATGCTGCCCGTCACGCCGCCGATCACTGCCTCGGTACCGGTTCGCACGCGCAGTTTCCGCCACCCGCGCTGCCCCGGCAGGTACCGACCGTCCAGGCGCTTGGCAACGACGCCTTCGACGCCGGCCGCACCCAGCTCGGCTAACCAGGTGCGCGCCTGGACGAGGTCGGTCGTCTGCGGGCACAGCGGCAGCTGGACCGGGTTCGCGCTGAGCAGTTGGGTCAATCGGGCGCGCCGGGCGGCCAGTGGAAGACCGGTGAGGTCTTCGCCGGCGACAGCGAGCAGATCGAACAGCACGTAGTGGGCGGGATGTTCGTGGACCATCCGTGGCAGGCCGGCGCCAACGGTGATGCGTCGCTGCAGCAATGTGAAGTCGGTGCGCTCGCGGTTCCAGACGATCAGTTCGCCGTCCACCACCGTCCCGACCGGCAGGTACTCGCGCACCGCCTGGGTGACATCGGGAAAGTAGTCGGCCAACGACCGGCCCGCGCGCGAGTGCAGCCGCACCTCGGCGCCGCGGTGGGTTGCAATGGCCCGCCACCCGTCGAACTTCGGCTCGTATGCCCAGCCGGGGCCCTCGGGGAGTTCTTCGACCGGGGCGGCGAGCATGGGCTGCACCGGCTGCACCAGCGCCTCCCCCGCGGTCAGGGTATGGCCGCTCCCCCTTGCCGATCATGCTTGGGTAAGCCGGACTGCGCAGCGAGATCCACCGACGTGAAAGGCCGTACTGCCTCCGCCTGGTCACGGAGGCCGTCCTCGTCCAGCGCGTCCGGCCGCACGTGGGTGGTTGAATCCAGGGCAGCCGGGCGCCACGAGTGGATCCGGCGCGCCGGACAGGAGAACCAGACGTGCCCGTCCCCGTCTGCGACGTAGCGACGATTGCCCGGACCCGGGCGTTCTTCGAGGCGCTGGCGCGTGGCTGTGACAGCGACGTCGAGCAGATCGAGGTGGCGCTGGCGCACCTGGCAGAGCTGGAGTTGGACGAGCAGACCCTCGACGGATTCCAGTCCGCCCAGGAGGACGCCGCCCGTGCGGCTGCCCGGTGCCGCAGCACCGTCGCGGTACTCGACGCCCGGCAGGCGCTGCTGGAGGACGCGGTCAACGCCACCCCGGACGCGGCCAAGACCGACTTCTATCAGGAGGGTGGCGTGAGCCCTACCACCGCAGGCGGGGGCCCGGACCAGGCGGCGGCGCACCCGGGCGTGCAGGGAGTGGCACCGACGCGGCCGCCACTGGGTGACAAGCTGAAGATCGCGCGGCGAATCCAACTCGACGACGGCGAAACTCTGATCGGGTCGGGGAAGTACAGCGGCGAGGACGGCACCGTACGCTGGGCGCTGGTGCGCCGCCCCGACGGGTCCCCGGCACTTCGGCTAGGCGTCGGAGACGGCACCTTCGGCACCGACGAAGACCAGTGCGGACCGTGGAACGGGGGGCCGGACGAAACCGAGGCGATCAACGCCGAGCGCCGGGCGCTGAGCGAGGAATACGACCGCGCCGAGGACCGTCTGGCCGAGATCGAGGCGGCCAACACGATCGCCGAACTACGCGGCGACGACCCCACGGTGACCCTCACGGACCTGGTCGCGGAGCGCGATCGGATCCGGGTCCGACTCGACGAGATCCTCGAGCATGACCGAGCCCTCGGCCGCGCCCGCGAACGCGAGCGCGCCGGCGAGGCGGTGGACCCGGCCGAGCTGAACCCGCCACGGTACTGCGAGCCGGGAGAGTTCGACCGGCTGCTGAACCGGTGGAAGCGGCTCCAATACGATCTGCCCAGCGCTGACGTCTGGGACAAGGAGCTGCGTCCGCCCCAACCGGGCGAGGCCGATGCGCTCAACCAGCGCTGCGACGAGTTGGAGGCCATCGGCCTGAACGAGGTGTGCGCGTCTGGGTTCACGACTCGGCTGGGCCTGCCCGCCGTCGAGCAGGCGCGCCAGGACCTCGCCGGCGCCGTGGATCGAGCGGAGGCGAAATGCCAGGCGATCAACGCCTGGTGGGACGAGCACGACCGGCTGGAAGACGCCGGCGACCCGGACGCGCTGGCGGCCCACAAGGCTACCGAGCGCGAGTGGGAATACGAGGTGTTCACCGACGCGCGGGTGCCCGGCGAGTGGGGTGATCTGGCGTACCGGGTCGAGCTGGACGATCCCTCGTGCGGCGTGGACATCCTGCTCGGGGTGGTCCCCCACGGCTCGACGACGTTCACCGACCTCGACGAGGTCAGCGGGGCCGAGGCCGGTTGCCGCCTCAAGGCGCCGGAGGCGCGCAAGCTGATCAGCGCGCTCGGCCAAGTGACCGGGTCGGCAGGAGTCTGATCTCCTTGTAGGCGACGGCCAAGACCCCTCTGCCCGACTCCTTGGAGGCACGCGGGGCCGCGTGCGCCACCATGCTGGGTAGCCCGCCGGGTCCTGCGGGCTACCCATCCTCTGATATCTGTAGGTATCGGAAGACGTCCTGCCGGCTGGTGCGGGAGCTTCTTACCGTCCGCGCATAGCCGACGGACAGATGCGCGGTCAGTCCCAGTAGCGGCGCTGCGCCGCGCGAATGCGCGAGCGTGCTCGGCGTACGGGCCGGCGCCGCCCTGATGGGCGCCGACGGAGTGCCCGCTCCGGCGTCTGCGGGTCGCTGTCGAAGCGAGCGCGCTGGAGAGCCCGGCGTCGGCGCCGGTCGAACCAGATCCATACCGTCCGACCCGCCTGTGCGAGCAGTGCCCGGTACAGCGTCGCGGCGCTGGAGATCAGGGCTGCTAGCAGGTCCTGCACCCGGGAGTCGATCGGCAGGTGGGGCAGCCGCAGGTCAAGACGGCCGAGGACTCGGGCGGCCAGGTAGCCACCCGCACCGACCAGGGTTGCGAGCGCCAGCGCCTTGGCGACCTCCGCCCAATGGTCCAGCCGCTGCCGCAGCCGCATCGTGGAGCGGGTCAACTGAGTGCCGACCGTGTTTTCGCTGATGCCCAGGATCGCGGCGATCTCCGGCCGACTGTAGCCCTCCACCTTGTGCAGGTAGGTTATCGCCCGCTGGCCCAGCGGCAGTTCGGCGATGGCGTCGACCGCCTCATTGGCCGCCAGGCGGACCGGCACGGCGTGCTCCAGGTCCTGGGCGGCCGCGCTCGAGCTCCACCGGGGCGGAGCCAACGCGCCGTGCAGCCGCTGTCGGATCTCGGTGCGTTGGGCGCGGCGGACCTGGTTGAGAGCAACGGTACGCAGCCAGGCTCGGCGGTGGGCGTCATCAACGCGGGTCCACCAGGCGGCGGCGAGGATGAGGACGTCCTGCACGATGTCCTCCGCATCCCAGCCACTCTGCGCCAGCTCGCGCCGCCGCGCGACCGCCGCCACGAAACGGCGCAGCGGCTCCCGCTCGGCGGCGCACAGCGCTTCGTACGCCGCGGCCCACGGCTGTCCTGCGATGCGAAGTTCTCGCTCCCCTACCGGTCGGTCATCGTCCGCGGTACCTGCGGACGGCCACACGTGGGGCGGGCACCCCAACCCGTTCTGGGCGCAGCCGGGGCCGGGGACCAGCTCCTCGGCCCCGCCGCGTTCCCCCGCCGTGAGGCTCACCGCGGTTCCTGCCCGGCCGGTACCCGTACCTCCCAGCCACGCCCGGTCAGTCGGGTGCCGGGCGGCAGGCTCGTCACTGCCCGGACCAGTTGCGCCCGGCCGTACAGCACCAGCCACTCGGCGCCGCCGTACGCCAGCCGCAGACCGGCCCACGTCGCCGCGCTGGCTTCCACCAGCGTCACCGGTTCGATCGTCATCAGGGTTCCCATCCTCCCGTCTGCGCCGTGCGACGCTCCGCGCGGCGTTCAGGTGGTGGGAGCCTGCGGCGGGTTCGTCCGGTGACAACCTCACGGCGTATTCTTCGCCGCGCCCACCCGGCGGGACGACTCCGCCGCGGTCGGTGCGCCCGGGAGGGCACCGGCAGGTTGGACAACGCCTGGCGGCGACGGGTAAGACAAGCACAACGCCAGGACGCCGGCTCCTGGAGTTTCCCGCGCCCGGAGGTCCGCGATCGCCCGCTACATCACCGAGGTCACCCGGAGGCGGCTGATCGAAGGGCTGGCCCAGTTGCGATTGCCGTGGAGCGGCGTGCTCGACGATGTGGAGTTCCTGTCCCGGCTCTACGAGTTGGATGAGCTGCCCAGCGGCGACTCGCGCCACCGCACCGCGGGCGGGGACATCTTCCAGCACCGCATCCTGAACCTCGACTGGGACGACGATTGGATCTTCCGGGACGAGCGGTTCGGGCTGGCCGACGACGACGAGCTCCTGTTGGCGTTCCTCGCCGAGATGATGCATCCGGCGGTCCGCACGGATCTGGATGAGGTCACGCGGCTGCGGGAGTTCCTCAACGGCGTGCTGGTCCACGATGGGTACGAACTGGTCCAGGTCGGCGACATCAGTGGCGCCCCGATCTTCGCGCCGCGCCGTATCGGCGTGGGTGTGCGGGGCTCGATGAAGAACCTCATCTTCGCGGCCATCGGCCCGAAGCCGGAGATCGTGCTCGTCGACGCGGTCAACAACGACCTGCGCATCGTGAGCAACGAGGACGGCAGCCTGATCTACGACCGGCCGCTGGCCGCCCACGGGCTGACCTGGGCCGAGCTGACCGCCTGGTGGGCCGCTCGGGAGGGCATGACCGACCCGGCCGGGTTGGAGGTCTCCCGCAGCCTGTACTGGCGGCTGGATCGCTGCCTGGGCGATAACGACGCCGAGCGGCGCGTCCTGCGTATCTACGCCGAGCAGTACGTGCGGCGCGGCCCCGACATCCCGGCGCTGATTCCGCAGGTCTACCTGCACTACGACCCGTACACCCGGACCAGGTACCTGCCTGGGCAAGCGCCGCTGCAGCGGCAGCGGATGGACTTCCTGATGCTGCTGCCCAACCGGATCCGCGTCGTCATCGAGTGCGACGGCCGGCAGCACTGCGCCGAGGCCGACGGGGTCGCCAGTCCGCGCCGGTACGCGGCGATGATGGCCGAGGACCGGGAACTACGGCTGCGAGGGTACGAGGTCTACCGATTCGGCGGGTACGAGCTCGTCGACGAGCCGGCCACCGCGCGCATGCTCGAGGACTTCTTCGACCGCCTACTGGAGCGCTACACCGGTTGAGCGTGGCTGCCGCCCGGACGGGCTGCGAGCAGGGCCGGAAGCCGTGCACGGGCCTCGGCCCAGGCCGCCAGGTCCGGATCGATGAAGCCCAGCAGGGTGATCATGTCTCGGTACCGGTCCGCCAGCGGCTCGTGCCAAATCCTCTGATGGTGGGCCACGCGATTGCGGAAGCCGTGGATGCGTTCCACCGGGGCCTCCACGGTCACCCGGCCCCGGTTGGGGGCGTGCGGGAACGCGGTGGCGAGGTCTGGCCAGAGGTTGGTGTACCGGCGTGCGATCAGGAAGCGCCAGAACCCGAAGCCCAGCTCGCTGATCGTTTGGCCGTCGCTGGGCGCGTGGCCGCTGCGGCGCACCCGCCGGCGGGCGTCGAGGATGTCCGCCCGGGCCCGGACGTCGAGCTCGTTGCCGGGGTCATCCAGCCAGGAGCCGGGCCGCCGGCGGTACTCGTGGCGCCGTTGCAGGCCGGTAGCCAGCGCGTTGCGCAAGGCCACCTCGACGTGGGTCAGGACTTCCCAGGCGCCGCCACTCACCGCCGTATTCCAGTCGTAGAGCGCGAGCGCGGCCGCAAGATCACCGTTGCAGTGCTGCAGGTACGTACTCAGCCTGGGTTCACTGAAGCAGCGCAGGAGCACTTTGGTGGGTACGTTGGACGTCGACGCCGAGACCACGCTATGGTTAACGCGAAGACCCCGGAACGGTCCCTGGTAGCCCACGCGGCAGGCCACACCGCCGGGGTTTCGACTTTCCCGCTCGCGGCGCTCGGCAGCCCAGCTCCGGACGGATCAGACCTGGACACCGTTCGCGTATGGCCCGTGGCCTGCACAAACGCCCTGAGAGGGCCGTAGTCGCGTCGAACCGGTCGTGGTAGCCGGATCCCGGAGTCCCGGGAGTTGGTCGCTCTGCGGCGAGCGGTTGGCGTTGTCACCTCCTTCACCCGATCCGTCGTCGGGCCGACGCGGAGACACCTGACCGGGGGTCAGTGGCCCCCGGTACGCGGGCATCGCGGGCCTGGCCGCCATGATGGTTCGCGTGCCGCCAAGGACCCTGCACCCGCCCTGGCCGACAGCCGCCGTCCAGGCCGTCGCTGATGTGCTCGCCTCTACCGACTGGCCGGGCCTGACCAACGCCGAGATCGGCCGACTGTTGGCGATGCTCGGCATCGCGGACGTGGAGGCCGGCAACAAGCGGACCCGCCTGTGGGGCGCGCTGCACAACCAGCAGTTGCGCGACCAGGCGAGCAACTGCGTCATCCGGTTCATCACCGAGGCGATGGCGCCCGGGCGGTACCTACAAGACCACGCCAGGTTCGAGGCCCTGCGTGACGGCCTGACCGAGGCGATGTCACTGGTGGGGCTTCGGGTCAACGAGCAGGGCAAGGTGGCCCGGGCGGCGGGCACGGCCACCACGCTGGACGAGGTGGCCCAGTTGGCCGGTCGGCTGCGTACCGAGCTGGGCCGGCGCGGTGTGCATCCGCAGGTGCTGCACTACTGCCAGGAGGAACTGCTGCGCCGGTCGCTGTTCCACGCCGTGTTCGAGGCGGTGAAAGGGCTCAGCGAGCGGCTGCGCCAGCTGAGCGGCCTGACCAGCGATGGCGGCGAGCTGGTCGACCAGTGCTTCGGGGCCCGGTCCGGGACGCCCCTGGTCCGGATCAACGCCTACCGCACCGACTCGGACCTCAGCGAGCATCGCGGCTTCGCCAACCTGCTCAAAGGCGTGTTCGGTACCTTCCGCAACCCGCCTGCACACACCCCGCGCGTCACCGGTGGCTGGGTGATCACTGAGCCGGACGCGCTGGATCTGTTCTCGATGCTGTCGCTCCTGCACCGTCGGCTGGACGGCGCGCAGGTTGCCGCGGGCACGTGAAGGGGTGCGCGACCTCAGCCGGCGTTGAACTCCGCTGCGGAACCGGTCGTGAGCGGGGCGTCGGGCGGCCAGTGTCGCGGCGGCAGGCTGCCGCACTCCACCCACCAGCCCGGGACCTTCCGTAGCATGGCCCCGGCCGTCACCAGCGGCGGATAGCCCAGCACAAGCCCGAGTAGTGGATCCGGACCGTTTTCTAGGGCCAGGAAGTCGTCGAGGAAGTCTGCTGGGCTCACCCCGGTCGCGTCGTGCAGCGGCAGGACTTCCCGCTCGAACACCTCGGCTGGCAGAGCGACTTGGTACGCGTCGATCAGGCCACCGAGGTTTGGGAACAGATCCCCGAGCGTGTCGGCGCGCGCGACGGTCACCCAGCCGGTGCCCTCGGCTTGCGGATCGGGCTCGTACCCGGACACCACAACATCGAAGGGTGCGGCGGCGGCGCGCTGTGTCAACTGCTCCGCCTGCGACGGTGTGCACTGCAGGTACCCGTACGGCTTGAAGCCGCCAAGCACGGCGTCCGCCGTGTGCTGGTCGTGGTCAATCCATTCGCGGACGCCCACCCGGCCCGAGCCCTGCGCCAGGATGGGGTTCCAGTAGCTGACCAACGGCGATTGCCACCGTGCCATGACGGCCGGTCCGCGCCAGGCACCACCGCGCCAGCCGTTGAGCACCGCCATCCCGTCGGCCTGGTCGTGCAGTTGTGGATCCATGGCGGCGCGGTGGTACACGCCGTGCATCGCACGGCCCTTGAGCTACCCCCGTTTTCGCGGAGGCTTCTGATCATGGTCTGATGGCCATGGGGAGGAGTCATTCGTGGCAGCACCGAAGAAGTACCCGGACGAGTTGAGGGCGCGGGCGGTTCGTCTGTGGCGGGAGTCGGATCCGAAGCCCGTGATCAAGCGCTTGGCGGAGCAGTTGGGCGTGCACCCGGAGGCGTTGCGTAACTGGATCCGTCAGGACGAGGCCGACCGGGGCGAGCGTGATGACCGGCCGACGACGGACATGATCGAGGAGAACCGCCGGTTGCGTCAGGAGAACCTCGAGCTGCGCCGGATCAATGAGATCCTGAAGGCGGCCAGCGCTTATTTCGCGGCGGAGCACGACCAGACCCGGCGACGGTCATGAGGTTCGTCGACGAACACTCCGACCGGTACGCGGTCGCGCTCCTGCTTCGGGTCCTGGACATCGAGCAGTCCACCTACTACGGGTGGGTCAAGCAGGTGCAGCAGCCGTGCGACCGGGAGCTGGTAGACCGGGGCTTGCTGTCGAACATCCACGAGATCTGGACGGCGTCCGGGTGTACCTACGGGTCGGACCGGGTGTGGCGGCAACTGCGCCGCGACGGCATCCCGGTCGGTCGTAAACGGGTCGAGCGGCTGATGCGAGCCCAGGGCTGGCAGGGTGCCTTCGTGCGCCGCGGCTGGCGACGCAACTCGACCGTGCAGGACCCACGGGCCACCCCAGCCCCGGACCGGGTCAACCGGCAGTTCACCGCGGCCGCACCGAACCGGCTATGGGTGGCCGACGCCACCCGCATCCCCTGCGGCGAGGGCAGCTTCTGGCTCGCTGCGGTGCGCGACGCATTCTCCAACCGCATCGTGGGCTGGCGCTGCTCCGACCGCTGCGACACCGACCTGATCCTCGGCGCCCTGGAGTACGGCATCTGGACCCGGGATGTGCGCGACGGTCAACTCATCCATCACAGCGACAAAGGGTCGAACTACACGTCATTCCGATTCACACAACGCCTGGCAGACAACGGAATCCTCGCCTCCATGGGCTCCACCGGGGACAGCTACGACAACGCGCTGATGGAGAACTTCTGGTCCACCCTGAAGATCGAGTTGGTGTACCGCACCTCGTGGCGCACCCGAGACGAGGCCGAGAACGCGATCTTCGCCTACATCGACACCTGGTACAACACCCGACGCATCCAGGCCGGCTTGGGCGACCGTAGCCCGGACGAGTACGAGGCCGCCTGGTACGCCGCTAACATCGAACAGCCGGACCCATCCGGCACCACCCTGGAACCAACCGGCGCCAGGTAACGAGCACTCCACGAAATTGGGGGTAGCTCACCTGTCGCCACCACGGGCCCGGCACGCCACGCAGCCCACCGGGCACGCCGGCCGGGTTCCGACCGTCAGTCAGGTTCCACGACCCGGTACGCAGTGTCCACGGTGGCGCGCTGCGGGCGTCGACCATCCGCTCGCGCCACTCCGCCAGGGTGAGCCGCACACGGGCAGGTACGAGCCGCGCGACTGCGCGCCCGGGGCCCGAGCAGTCCTCCTCGTAGAACTCGACCCGTGCCGCGTCCGGGGTAGCGCGGACCGCCTCCTCCATCTGGTGGTGGCGCGCGTTGAGTACCACGATCACCGTGCGGCACCGGGCAGCGGCGCGCTGGGCGTCCTCCTGCGCGGACTGGAACCCGTCGAGCGTCTGCTCGTCCAACTCCAGCTCGGCCAGGTGCGCCAGCGCCACCTCGATCTGCTCGACGTCGCTGTCACAGCCACGCGCCAGCGCCTCGAAGAACGCCCGGGTGCCCGCGATGTTGGTGGCTGCGGCGTCAGAGTCCGCCGTCCATGGCACCGTTGGCCTCCCTCTCTGCGCGAGCGTCGGGAATCAGCGTTCACGGTGCTCAGGATGGTGGGCGCCTACGACGCCCACAGAAGGCGAGTGCGTGACCGCGGACTGGTTTCGGTCTGCTACTGGAGTAGCCCGCCGGCGGTCTGCGGCCGGGTAGGCGAACACCGACGGCGAGGAGGGCGAGTAGACCCGGATGCCGGCACGGCTCCTCGCCCATCTGTCGGGACTGTCCTCGACAGGTGGGCGGATCGGATATGATGGGCCAGTCATGTGGCGGGCATTCCTTAACCACTGCCGCGGCGAGGCCCAATCAGGCCGGCTCCTCGTCGCGGTACTGGCGCTCACCGCGTAAATGGACTGAGCGCCCCGGCCGAGTGCATAGCATTCGCGCCGCCCGCACTGCCTTCGAGCAGGGGCGCTCACCTCGCCAGACCAGTAGCGTTCTTGGCCAGCTTCGTAACCTTCCCCAACACGCGGGCGTGGGGAAAGGTCAACGGAGTTCACGTGCCCAAGAACAAGAAGCCGAAGCCTCCAACTGGCGCTGGTGCACAACGACACGACCCGAAGGACCCCGCCAACCAGAGCGTGCCTAACCAGCTCGGCACTCGATCTGGCGGGGATCTTGCGTCTTCCGAGGTCAGGGGCAAGCCCGCAAGGCCGAGAACCTATAGACCATCTCCACGGGAAGACCAAGAGGTCGCAGGGATTCCCGATCTTGTCCACAGGATCGCGGCGATGATGGACTTCCGGCTCGCCCTTCAGCTCGTGCTGATCATCATCGCGCTCGGTATTGCCGCCGTCCTGGTCTTCGGCAGTTTGGCGGTAGCCGCGTACTTCCTCGTCGGCACGCACCCCGTCCTGTCGACGGCCGCCACGATGATCGCAGGAACCGGGGCCGGTGGCGGTGCGATCTGGTACCTACGGCGCCGCGGCGCCCGGCGGCAGACTACAAGAGGTCGCGACGATGTGGGCGAAGACGATCGTTGAGAGCGAGTACGGCAGGGCCGGCGGCTACGCCGAACAACGCCGTCATCGCGGCCATCGTGACGAGGAGTACCACGTCGGACAGCCCACCTCGACGTCCGACGGTCAGCCACGTCACCATGATCCCCACCGACAGAGCGAGCGCGCCGCTCGCGATGCCGTACCCCCCGATCAGGGCAACGGCGCGAACTCCTCTGGGAGGTGGATGATGGTGCGACACATAGCGACGGTACGCCGACCCGGCTCGGACTCGGAAGCGCGTTTCCCAGACGCACGCGTCCGGCGGTGAGGCATCGGGACGTCCCACGCGCCTCCCTGCGCCGCGGGTTCTGAGAGGTTAACCCGGGTCACGACCCGGCTGACGTGTTACCTCTCCACCGACGGCCGGGATCTCGCCGAGCACGGCATCACAGCGGTCAACAGAGTCGTAAAGGCTAGCCACAGCCACGCCTTCGCCGGCGCGCCGCACTGTCAACTCGGGGATGGGTATCGAGACGCGCCACTGGAGTTGACCCTGTGTGGCCGCCTACGCTATTGACCGTCACGACGATCGGAGACACCGGCATGGGCACCGCGGACGTGGCGGCAACCGCGATCTTCAGCGCTATGGCGCTGATCTGCGGAGCAGCACTGCTCTACACATGGGTCACCATCGATCGGCCAGATTCCGAGCATCTACTCGGTGTGCCGATGATGTCGACCATCGCTGGCGTGGGGGCGTTCTCCGTGGTCATGGTGATCACTTCGCTGGCCGGCCTGCCTGCATGGCTACGCGTCCTCCTCGCGCTGCTGGCGGGGGCGGTGACCGGCGTCAGCTCCCGCAACCTTTGGCATGACCGGAACGCGCTGGTCATCAGCGCCAGGAACAAAGTCCGCGACCAGCCTGCATCCGATGGCCAGGAGAACTAGGACGGGGATCGGTGCGGCCGTGCTGCCATCGGAGGCCGCGCTCCTTCATCGGGAAGCCCGCGCCTCATCTCCTCGGTCCCCGGGTCACCTGTTGGAGGTCGCCGTCGCGGGTGTCCGGCGGTTCGCGCTCTACCAGCATGGTGGCGATCACTCGGTCGCAGGTGATGCACCGCAGCGCGTACTGGTCTGTGTGCTCCACACTGCCGCACAGGTACCGCTGGTGTCCGTCGTGGCCGCGCTGGTCGGCTAGCCGGTTTAGCGCCACCCAGAACCGCTCGCCGGCGAAGACGGACTGCTGCACGACCAGGTGGTCGGGCGGCTCCAGCGCGGCGGCGTTCACGTACGCCAGTGTGCCCGAGACGCCCGGGACCGAGGCCCGGGCCGCGTCTGGCGCCTGTACGTCGGGGCGGTCCACGTCGGGGCCGCTCGTGTAGCTGAGGGCGGCGGCGTCCGCCAACCAAGCTACCGTGAGCCGGACGAGGCCCAGCCGCTGCGCAGGCCCTGGTACTTGCGTGCGGAGCCAACCATCATGGTGGCAATCGAGTCGATCAGTTGGGGTCGGGTGCGCAGGCCCCGAGTCGGGGTGCCGGTCTCTTCGGCCACCTCGCGCAGTTCCGCGACGGACATCTGGTCCAGCAGCGCCCGGGCGGCCGCGTCGGTGGCGTCCTCGCCGCGCCCGTCCTTGATTTCGGCGTTCCAGTACAGCAGCCGGGCCGCTACCGCTGTCGGGCTGCCGGCCGCCAGCGGTGCGCGCCACCCGTCGGGCTCGATGACAGCCGAGGCGCCGGTGTCCGGCTCGTATTCGATCTGGGCTCCGCGGGCGCTGCGCAGCCGTCGCGGTTGCGTCGGGACGGCCGGGGCGGGTTCGGCGGCCGGCACCGGGGCGGTGGGTGGGCGGCGTGCGGCGGCCGCGAAGTGGCGCAGCTTGCTGGCCAGTTCCCGGGCGGTGTCCGGGGTGTGGTGGGAGGTGTACGGCTGCCAGAACTCGTCGTCCGGAACGGATGAGGGGCCTTCACCCTCGATGCCGGTCACGCCGATCCGCCCGTCGGGCAGCAGCTCGGCCCACAGGGCCCCACCTTCGCCGCCGGCGGCGGCGTTGTCGCGGGCGTAGGTCGCCTGCCGGTACGGGCTGGTTCCGTCACCGGCCTGCGGGTCGGCCTGTGCGAGCAGTCCCATCAGGTCCTTGTACGTGATCGGGAGCGTCTCGTCGTCGTAGAGGTAGATCCGGTCGCCCGGCTTGACGTCTCCCTGGCCGCTATTCATCAGGTGCCGCAGTTGCCGGGCTGCCCGGATCCACTTGGACGGCTTGGGCGGCCTCTCACCGCGCTCGGCCCGCTCGGCGAGATCCTCCAGCCCGGCGGCGGCCTGTTCGGCCTCATCCGGGCTGAGGTTGGGCCATGCGGTCGGGCTGGTGTCGTCGGGCTTCGGGGTGGCCACCTCGACGTACCGGCCCCCGTCGTCGCCCCACCCGTCCTGGCCCTTGTGGGCGCTGTAGTCCATCAGCGTCAGGTCGGTCGGTACCCGACCGGTGCCGCTGACCCGGTCGCTGCCCCAACAGATGTCGTTGTCGGCCAGGCCGAGTACGTCCGGTACCGATCCGGCGTCGTCGGGCTGGGCTGCGGTGCTCATCGTGGTCGCGCCTTTCCCGGCCAGTGCCCGGTCTCGGGAGGGGCCGTCCTGGTAGTACTCGGTCTTGGCCGCGTCCGGGGTGGCGTTGACCGCCTGCTCAAGCAGCGCCTGCCGGGCGTCAAGCACCGCGACGGTGCTGCGGCACCGGGCCGCCGCACGGGCGGCGTCCTCCTGCGCGGACTGGAACCCGTCGAGGGTCTGCTCGTCCAACTCCAGCTCGGCCAGGTGCGCCAACGCCACCTCGATCTGCTCGACGTCGCTGTCACAGCCACGCGCCAGCGCCTCGAAGAACGCCCGGGTCCGGGCGATGGTGGCGACGTCACCGGCGGGGACAGGGCTCGACGACACGATCGCGCCTCCTCATTCCACTATGGACCACGCTGGGCGTGCCACCTGCTTCGGGCGCATTCAACCACCGGCCTGCGGCACCGGTGGAGCGGACGCGGGCCCGCCGACTATGTGGTGGTCCGAGGCGCACGGCCCAGGGGGCAGTGTGCGCGGCGCCTCCAGCCGGCAGTGAACAGGCAAACAATGCCGCGCCGGGTCGGGGGTAGTGGTTAGCCTTCGCGCCGCGGACGCCGGGCCGGCTGCTAAGGCCGCCGGGTCGGGGGCGCTGCCCGCAGTACGCCGGTCAGACCGGCCTCGGCCAACACACCAGCGAAGGTGGTCAGCCAGCTCACCAGGGCGTCCTGGCTGACGAGGTGTTTGAGTCGCATCGCGGCGCCGACTGCGGTGGGGCTCGGGTCCTCGCCCCAGATGGTCGGCGGCTCGCCGGCGTTGGCCGCCTCCACCCCGCGGCCCATGACCTCGATCAGCGGTACACGGGGCACGGCGTCGGGGGCGAACTCCACCCGGACGTCGTCGTACCCGTTGGCCTCAACCCTGGCCAGGATGTCGTCGAGGTCGATGCGGACCGGGTCCTCGCTGCTCTCCATGGCTCTGCACGCTAGCCCGGATCCGGGTGGGCCGCCGTCCCCAAGGCCACGGACGGCGGCCACGGTACATACCCGTCACGCAACTCCTCCACGCGGCCCGTCGTGCCCAGATCGTTCCTTGGTCAGTGCTGCTCGGGGTCGGCGAGATGGGCGGCCTCGCGTAGTGCCTCCGCGCGCGGGTAGCGGGTGGCGGCCAGGTACTCCTCGTCGGCCTGGGAGTAGCCCGCGTCGGGCACCCACTGTCCGTCGCGGGCGCGCAGCAGGCCGTCCTGGCGGATCACCCAGGCATCGCGGCCGCGCCGTTCGGCGTGCACCGGGCGGGCCCCGGTGCGGGCGTCGTAGCTGCCGTAGGTGAAGCGGGTGGCGTACGCGGCGGAGTCGAGCCGGCCGGGGATCTCGGCGATCGCCTCGGTACCTTGCCGGACCTCCGCGATCGCCGCGGTTGTCGCGGCGTCCTCGGCGTAGCCGTGTACGTCGACGTACTCGCGGTAGAGACCGATGCCGGCCTCGGCGGCGTCGGCGGCGGCGCGGGCTGCGTCGTGCAGTCCGTCGAGCACGACGGCCAGCCGGCGGTGCAGCTCCACGACGGCGGGGTGGGCGGCCAGTTCCGTGGTCAGGTCGGTCAGCGGGGCGCTCACCTGGTCGACCAGCGGTCGCACGTCGTACATTCCGACCCTCCGATCTGCTGATACCGCACGGTATCAGCGGGTGGTGACCTGCCCGGCCAGGCGGATTCTGGGACGGTTGGGTGCTTCGAGGGCGGCCGTGGCCGGGCGCTGGAGCCGTACACTGCGTGGGTGACGTCGCCACGTGGGGACGTGGGGCTGTCGGCGCGGTCCAACCGGGGTCCAGGGAGGGATGGGCGATGGGGCGAGGCGAGGTGCTCGACTTCGTGGTCTTCCACGACGGGCATGAGGACGGCCGGTTCCGCTCCGAGGCGGATCCGGAGGATCACCACCAGCTTCGGGAGCTGCTGCTGGACTACATGGACCGCCAGCACGGCGTGAACGAGGTTGCGCTCGGCGAGTTCGAGATGGACGTCTACGACCAGCACCGCACGGAGCCGCTGTACCGCTTCGTCCCGGCGCAGGTCGAGGTCTGATCCAGGTCCCTGGTCACCTGCCCCGGTTGTCGGCCTGCCGGCGAGCCTGTCCGGCCTGGGTCAGCCGCCACGAACGTGCGGTCACGTTCGGCACGACGACGCGTTGCACCAGGCCGGACCGGGCGAGCTGGTCGAGGGTGTGCCACAGGCGGGTGCTGCGTTCGTAGGGTCCCAACCGGAACCGGTCGCCGAGCACCGTGGTCGACACCGGATCCTCGTCGGGGGCAGGCAGCGCGGCCAGCAACTCGGCGGTGAACCGTTCGCGTTCGGCCACCGTCCACACCGTAGAGGTGGTGATCGCCGGGCGGACGCTGCGGCGCGGGCCGGTCACCAGAACTTGATCGGCAGGTGCAGCAGCGGCAGCACGATGCGGGCCAGGCCGAGCAGCCCGACGAGGATCGCCACGGTGCCGAGGCGCCGCACCAGCCAGCGGCGGGCCTTCCACTCCACGGGCAGACCGGCCAGCAGCAGCACGACAGCCAGCACGCCGGGTACCTGATGCAGGAGCAGGCAGACGCCCAGCAGCGGCGCGATCACGATGAGGGCGATCGGGGTCCAGGGACCTCGGCCGCGCGACGCGGCCGGGGTTGGGTGGGTGGCCGGCCCGGCGGTGGGCGCGGGTTCGGGCGGGTTCATTGGGCTCCAGGGCTCGCAGTGGTGGTATCGGTGCTCAGCATCGCCGGTGCCTGCGACGCCACCGCTTGTCTGCGCGACGCTGCGGTTACCCGCGCGGCGGCGGCGTGGTCAGCGGCGGCGCGCCCGGTGGTGAACCTGCGAGGCGATCCGTCGCCTTTGAGCGAGTCGTATTCGGCCAGGTCGATGGTCAGCGTCTGGTCGCTGCGCTCGTCGACTGGTGTGGTGGTGAAGTTGCGTGCCGATCCGTCACCGGTGCGGCCTTGCATGGGGTGGTTTCCCTCCTCGAGGACATGCCTGTCCTCGAAGCGTGGGCTAGTTGCAATCCAGCAGGACGATGGCGTCGCTGGCGTAGTGGACGGCCTCGCACTCGTCGGGGTTGGTGTCGTAGAGGTAGATCCAGGCCCCGTCGCAGTGCCCGCCGTTGGGGCACTGTTCGTACGTCTGGTCGCAGTCGTCGACGGCCTCGACGACGTACCAGCCGGGCCCGGTGTAGCACTCCGGGACGGCGTCGTGCTCCTCGTCGAGCCAGATTCGTTCGCCGCCCTCCTCGTCCAGGCTGGCGGGGGTACCGACCAGGTACGCGCCGTGCACGTCGTCGTAGGGCACCACCGTGGCGGTTCGGATGACGAGATGCTCGCCGCCGTGGTTCCACTGCTGGCCCGGGCGCAGCACCTGGACCCGGCCGTCGTGCCCGGCGGGTGGCTCGCCGAGCAGGTCATGGCGGGTGGGGTCGAAGGTGGTTCGGGTGCCGAGGGTGGCCACCTCGCCGAGCCCGGCCGCGCCGGTGGCCTTGAACACCGCGGTGAGCAGGTTGCGCAGCAAGTCCTTCGGGTCGGTGTCGTCGTCGCCGGTGTCGAGGACTTCCTGGATGTTGCGGGCGGTGCTGAGCAGTTCGGAGACGGGGATGATCACGTCGGCTTTGGCCCGCCGGTCAGCCTCGATGTGCTCACGCTCCGACTCCTCCCCGACGGAGGTGGCGTCGGTGGCCGGCGGGGGTGTCGGCATGGTGGTCTCGCTTCCCGCGGCGCGGCCGGTGGCCGTCCCGTCCTGGTAGAAGTCGGTCTTGGCCGCGGCCGGGGTGGCGTTGACCGCCTCCCTCCAGCAGGGCCTGCCGGGCGTCGAGTACCGCGAGCACGCTGCGGCAGCGGGCAGCGGCGCCGCGGGCGTCCTCCTGCGCGGACTGGAACCCGTCGAGGGTCTGCTCGTCCAGTTGCAGTTCGGCCAGGTATGCCAGCGCCACCTCGATCTGCTCGACGTCGCTGTCGCAGCCGTGCGCCAGGGCCTCGTAGAAGGCCCGGGTTCGGGCGATCGTTGCGACGTCGGTGATGGTGCTGGGCACGGTGGCTCCTTCAGGTACCGAGCTGACCCGGGTGTGCGGCTCGATTGAAGCGGGTGGGTACGCGCGGTCGGGGCGCGGCTGGCGGCCCGCTCGCCGGTGTGGGCGGGCGGCCGGTCAGGCGGTGGTGCCTGTGTCCAGGAAGCGCACGACGTCGTCCCAGCGGGCGGCAACCAGGTCCAGCAGGCGGCGGTGCTCGTCTTCGGCGGCTTCGATCTCCTCGTACCGGGCCACGTGGCGGATGCCGTCCAGTTCGGCTCGGATCAGGTCGGCGAGGACCTCGGGCGGCAGCGCGTCCAGCTCCCAGCAGTCGTGCCCGTACTCCTCGATGTACTTGCTGGCGCGGCTGTCCGTCAGCTTGGTCGGGTTGGGTGGCGGCTGGTACTCGTCGATCTGGTCCATGTTCAGCGCGATCCGCAGGACCTCGAACGGCGTCGGGTCCTCGACGCGTTCGGCCATGTGCTCGATGATCTCGCCGACGGTTGCGCGGCGGCCGAACCTGTCCGCGTGCTGGTTGAACCAGTCCCGCCAGAGGAACTTCTTGAGCCGGCCGGTGATGTCCTCGGTCATGTCCAGCCCGGAGGGGTCGTGGTCTCCCAGGTACAGGATGGTGACGGCCTGGCCGCCGGCGATGTACTCGCCCAGCCGCTGGGCGGCACGCCACTGCGCGGACTGGGACACGTAGCCGCGGCAGGCGAAGTACGCGACGTCGTACTCCCGCGCGACCCGGGCCACCACGTCGGACAGCGCGTCTTTCTCCACCCAGATCTCGACCCGACGGTCCTGGGTTGCCCACTTGTCGAGCCGAAACGACTGGGCGGCGGAATCGACGATGGCCTCCGGCTGGTCCCAGTGGGCGGTGGCCACGCTATCGCGCAGCCGGTCAACCATGTGCTCCCAGTCCAGCAGCCCGGCCAGTCTGGCCCGGTTGAGCAGATCCCCGAGCCAGTGATAGTTCGGCTCGGCGTTCTTGGTGCCGTTCGGGTCCCGGACCCACCGGCCGTTGGCGTTGCGCCAGCGCCGGTCGTCGGGGAACAGGTCCATCGCGACGAACCGGTAGTACAACTGCCGCAGCGTCGGGTTGTACCCGGCCTGCGCGTACGACCGGCACAGCCGGTTGGCCTGCCGGATCATCTCGGCGTGTACCGGGTTGGGCGTCCACGTCTCGTACGCCACGGTCGGCATTGCGCGTCAGCCTTTCCGGGTATCGCCGACGGGGTCGCACACCGCCTGCCAGGGTGCGGTGAACAGGGCCTGCTCGGCCGGGGTGAGCAGGTCGCCGGCGAGCAGGACGAAGGCCATGTCTGCGGCGGCCACGGCCGCGCCGTAGTGGCCGTCGCGCGGCCCGTTGGCCAGGCTCCACATCCAGGCCCGCACGGCGGCGTGGTCGGGATGGTTGGTCGGGTCGGCAATGCTGACTCGGTGGCAGATGCGGATCTGGCTGCGGCTGTGGGCGGCGTCGTTGCGTGCGTACGCCCGGGCCAGTTCGGCGCGCTGGTCGGCGGACAGGGCGAGCACCTGGTCGGTGAGGGCGGCGAGATCCGGGCGGGCCAGCAGGGCGCGGGCCGGGGCGCCCAGCGGTGCGGCGGTGAGCGGG
>DATEJJ010000963.1:0-2755 GCA_035278125.1 Rugosimonospora sp. | reverse complement strand
ACGTCGGTGAGCATGTGCCCCGCGTCCGCGAGCAGCGCCAGCGAGCCGGACAGCACCGCGCCGAGCACCTCGACCGCCAGGATCGTCACGGAGATGCCGAGCACGATCGTCAGCGGGCGGCGGTGTTCCGCACCCGCCGGCCCGTGGCCATGGCTGTGGCCGCTGGGTGTCGTCGCCACCAGGTGATGATATCGCCGGCACGTTGCGCCCGATCGCTACCGTGACCGGCATGACTGGGCGGTGGGTGTCGGTTGGGCTGCTGCTCGCGCTCATGGCGGGCAGCATCGCGCTCGTGGTCGTGCTGGCCCCCTTCGCCTCGGCCGCGGGCGGCTGCGGCGGCGGCTGAACCCTTGTCTGTCACGGAGGCAACAGGTAAGGCAGGCGTTCGCGGAGGAAGCGGCGGGGGAACTCGTCGCGCAGGCGCCACAGCCCGGCGTCGATGACGAAGTGCGCCATCACCACGCCCAGGTACGCGCCGTACACCGCGCGGCCGGCCGGACCCGCGCTGTGCAGGTGCGAGGCCGCACTCAGCGCGGCGCCGCCCAGCAGCGCCAGGTTCACCAGGACCGCCACCGCCACCAGCGCCGGGCCGCGCGGTTCGGGAGCCGCCGCGACCAGACCCACGAGCAGCAGGTACTGGTACCCGTGCGCGAGGGTCAGCCCGGCGACCGCGGCGTACGGCGAGCCGAACGCGAACACGGGCGTGAAGAACAGCAGCGAGCTGAGGTACACCGCGAGGTAGGGGGCCGGGGGCTTGCGGTGCCGGAGTGCGGCGAGGCCGGTGCCGACCGCGGCGGCGTAGGCGAGCGCGCACAACGGGAACAGCGGGCGAGGCCAGGAGTGCCCGCTCAGCTGGAGCAGCTCCGGGTGCACCAGCAGCCCGGCGGTACCGGCGAGCCCGGCGGCCACCACCGCCCGGCGCTGGGTGCGGGGTACCGGGCCGGCGTGGTGGCTGGCGGCGGCGAGCGCCACCAGGCCCAGGTTCTGCTTCTGGAAGTGGTAGAACTGCCAGCCGAAGAAGGCGAGCAGCAGCCCGCCGAACCGGTCCGGCGGCAGCAGCGCGGCGAGCAGAGCCGCACCGGCCACCAGAGCCAGCGGGGCCAGCAGGTACCGCGAGCGGTGTGCGAAGGCGTGCGAACGCACCTCGCGTACCGTGAAAAACCAGGCGGTCGCGGCGATGTGCGGCGACGAGCCGGCGAACAGCAACCACCGCAGCGCCGCGCCCGGCGGGGCACCCGCCGGCGGTGCCAGCGCGACCGCCGCGGCGAACGAGCCAACGGTCAGCGCCAGCGTGCCGGCGAGCCAGGCCCGGCCGGCCCGGACCGGCACCCGCGCATCGACGCCCACCCGGCGCACGGTAGACCACCCGCGCTCGTCCATAGTGGACGGTGCGAGTGCGCGTCGCGCCATGCGGCCCGCCGGGTAGCCCCAGTGGCGCAACTCGACCGTGCTCGGCGGCAACCACCCGGTCCACCTGACCTACGTGCCGGCCAGCGGCTGACCTCGCGCTCCAGAAGCCGCCGCCTTAACCGGGCCATATAGTTCAAGCTATACTTGGTCTGTGTCTGGTGAACCAACTCGGCGCTGGGGCGGTCCGGGTGACGGCAGAGGTGCGTGAGTGGCTACGCTCCCTTCGCCAAGATGATCCCGATGCGTACCGGTCCGTGAACACGGTCATCGACATGCTCGCCGATGACGGGGCCAGGGCTTGGGCGCCCACTCGTGGATACATTGCACGGCTCCAGTATCGGCAACCTCAAGGAATTGCGGCCGAGGTCCGGCCGTGGCCTTGCCATCAGGATTCTTTTCGTCTTCGATCCCTGGTCTCAAGCGGTTCTGTTGGTGGCCGGGAACACGGCGGGTGACTGGGCGAAATGGTGCAGGACTGCCATTCCCGTTGCTGAAGTTGCCTATGAGAACTGGTTGGCGTTTGAAAGGAAACGGAGAGATGCGCTATGACCGAGTTTCATGATTGGGAGGAGATTCGGACCGAGTTGCACGACGGCGACGACGCGGCGCTGGCTGTGGAGCGTGCTCGTACCGAAGCATGGGTGAGCGCGTTTCACCTTGCCGAGGAGCGTAAGCGGCTAGGACTCACGCAGCGCGAGGTAGCGGATCTCATGGGCGTCACCCCCGGTCGTGTCAGCCAGATTGAGAACGGAGATCTGGAGGTGAATGAGGTCGCGACGTTGAGTCGCTATGCGAGGGCGCTCGGAGCGCGCATGCGGATCATCTTCGACTATGGCAACGACCTCCGCCAGATCGCTTAGCCGTTACGCGCCGATCCCCGGGCCTCAACGACAATCGCGTCGCCGCACGCATGCGGCCCGCAGCAATCGGTGCGTGGACAAACAGGGCAGTCGCCGCCGCCGGGCATGTCCCAGCGACGTTCCTGCCGCTGGACCCCGGACCCGCTCCCTGACGGAGACGTGGTCGCAGCGGTTCGGTCGCGGGTCCGGCTGGGACGGGTACTTGATCATGTTGGCGGGGGACGCTTTCCTGACAGGGGCTGCCGCGGGGTGGGCGGTCTTGGGCACAATGACCGCGATGAATCGTTCAGGGCGGCAACCGCAGACCTTCGGGGAGCTGCTGCGCGGGTACCGGCTCAGCGCCGGTCTGACCCAGCGTGAGCTGGCCGAACGGGCCGGAGTGAGCGTGCGGGCGCTGCGCGACATCGAGCAGGGCCGGGTGCGCCGCCCGCAGGCGCCGTCCGTGCAGCGGTTCGCGGACGCGCTGCCGCTGGCCGAGCCGGACC
>DATEJJ010000962.1:0-4778 GCA_035278125.1 Rugosimonospora sp. | reverse complement strand
CCGTGCTGCTGGTGGTCAGCGCACTCAGCTACGCGGTGTTCTTCCTGCTGCCCGCCGACCCGGCTCAGCTGTCCTGCGGCCGGCCGTGCACCCCGCAGGGGTTGGCCACCGCGCGCGCCTTCATGGGCTACGACAAGCCACCCTGGCAGCAGTACCTCGCGTTCCTCGGCGGCATCGTGGCCGGGCGGGACTACGGCACCGGGCCGGCGTCCATCCACTGTGGAGCACCCTGCTTCGGGTACTCGTTCCAGCTCAACGCGCCGGTCACGCAGCTCGTGCTGGAGCGGATACCGGTCACCTTCTCGATCGCGGCCGGCGCGGCCGTACTGTGGCTGCTGCTCGGTGTCTCCGCCGGCTCCCTGTCGGCGGTGCGGCGCGGTACCCTCGTCGACCGCGCCGCCATGGCCCTCGCCGTCGGCGGCGTGTCCGCGCCCAGCTACCTGGTCGGGCTGCTGGGCATCCTGGTGTTCGGCTTCACGCTGAACATGGTGCCGGTCAACGGGTACGTGCCGCTGACCTTGAACCCGGTGCAGTGGGCCTGGCACCTGGTGCTGCCCTGGTGCGTGCTGGCCGTGCTGCACGCGGCCGCGTACGCCCGGCTGACCCGGGCGCAGATGCTCGACGTGCTGGGCGAGGACTACATCCGTACCGCCCGCGCGAAGGGCCTGCGCGAGCGGCGGGTCATCGGCCGGCACGCCCTGCGCAACGTACTCATCCCGGTGGTCACCCTGTTCGGCCTGGACCTCGGGCAGCTGCTCGGCGGCGCGGTCATCACCGAACGGGTGTTCAGCATGCCGGGCCTGGGCGCGCTGCTGCTGGACGGGGTGGCCAACCTGGACCTGCCGCTGGTGGTCGGGGTCACTCTGTTCGCCGCGTTCCTCATCATCCTCGCCAACGCCGCCGTCGACCTGCTGTACGGCGTCATCGACCCGCGGGTCTCGTACTAGCGGGCCCGCCCGCGGAAGGAAGGACAGCCATGAAACCGCACCGGTCCACCGGCACCCTCGCGGTCACCGCCGCGCTCGCGCTGGCCGCCTGCAACGCCAACCCGCACAACGGGAACGCCTCCGCGACCGCGACCACCGCGACCGTGCGGGGCGGCACGCTGACCATTCTCAGCTCGCAGACCAACATCCACCTCGACCCGGCGAAGAGCCAGAACCTGGCCATCACCACGCTGGGGCTGCTGCTGCGGCGGCTGACCACCTGGGACATCCAGCCGGGTCAGGTCGCGAAGGTGGTACCCGACCTGGCCACCGACACCGGTACCAGCAGCGACGGCGGCAAGACGTGGACGTACCACCTGCGCGACGGGCTGCGGTACGCGGACGGTACCCCGATCACCGCCGCCGACATCAAGTACGGGGTGGAGCGCACCTTCGCGCCGGAGCTGTCCGGCGGTCTCGGGTACCACAAGGGGTTGCTGGTGGGCGGGGCCGCGTACAAGGGCCCGTACACCGGCGGGGAGCTGGCCTCGATCGGGACGCCCGACGCGCGTACCGTCGTGTTCCACCTCGACCGCCCGTACGGCGACTGGCCCTGGATCGTGTCCATGCCCGGCTTCACGCCGGTGCCGAAGGCCAAGGACAACCCGCAGAGCTACGACCGCGGGCCGGTCGCCTCCGGACCGTACCAGGTGGACAGTTACCAGATCGGCAGCCAGCTGACCCTCAAGCGCAACCCGCACTGGTCCCCGGCCACCGACCCGGTACGCACCGCCGGTCCGGACCGGATCGTGTTCCAGCTCGGCCAGAACCTCACGGTGCAGTCCCAGCGGCTGATCGCCGACTCAGGCCAGGACCGCGACGCGTTCGGCTCCGGCTTCGTACCGCCGGCCCAGCTCGCCCAGGTGACGCAGAACGGCGCCGCCAGGGCGCGGCTGGTCACCTCCGACGCCGGGCCGCTGGAGTTCCTGGCCATGAACACCCGCCACGGCGCCCTGGCCGACGCGCGGGTACGCCAGGCCATCGAGTACGCGGTGGACAAGAAGGCGGTACAGATCGCGGCCGGCGGCCCGATCGGCGGCGACCTGGCCAGCACGCTGATCACCCCGGGCATCGCCGGACGGGTGGACTACAACCTCTACCCCGCCGGCGACGACGGCGACGTGACCAAGGCCAAGGACCTGCTGGCCGCCGCCGGACACGCCACCGGCCTCAACTTCCTGCTGGTGGTGCAGGACGACACCCTCAACCTCGGGTACGCCCAGGCGGTGCAGCAGGGGCTGCGCCGGGTCGGTATCGGCGTGCAGATCAAGTCCGAGGACCAGGACGCCTGGCTCGCCGACGTGACCGGGGACACGGGGCCGTACGACCTGACGATCAGCGGCTGGCAGCCGGACTTCCCCAGCGCCAACGGCAACATCGAGCCGCTGTTCCACTCCCGGGAGATCGGTGGCGGCGGCTTCAACCTGGCCCGGTACGCGCAGCCCGCGGTGGACACGCTGATCGACCAGGCGACCGGGGAGACCGACCCGGCCAGGGCGCAGGCGCTGTGGGCGCAGGCGGACCGGCGCATCATGCAGGACGCGCCGGTGGTGCCGCTGCTGTTCACCAAGAACTCGTTCCTGCGGGGCTCCAACGTGCAGAACTTCTACGTGGCCGCCTTCCCCGCGTACCCGAACTACCTCAAGGTCTCGCTGAAGTCGTGAGCGACGTCCTGCTCGATGTTGTCCGGCTGGCCGTCTCGTTCGAGGTGGCCGGCCGGGTGCAGGACGCCGTGCGGGACGTGGCCTTCGCCGTGCGCCGCGGGCAGGTGCTGGCGCTGGTCGGCGAGTCCGGCTCGGGCAAGAGCGTCACCGCGCTGGCCGCGCTCGGCCTGCTGCCCGGCAACGCCCGGGTCGGGGGCAGCATCCTGCTCGCCGGCGAGGAGCTGCTGGGTGCGGCGCCGCAGCGGCTGCGCGAGGTACGCGGCGGGCGTATCGGCACCGTCTTCCAGGAGCCGGCGAGCGCGCTGAACCCGGTGTTCCGCGTCGGCGACCAGATCGCCGAGGCGATCCGCGCCCACCGCCCGTCGAGCCGGGAACGCGTGCTCGACCTGCTGGCCACCGTCGGGCTGGACGACCCGCCGCGGGTGGCCCGCGCGTACCCGCACCAGCTCTCCGGCGGCCAGCTGCAGCGCGCGATGATCGCGATGGCGATCAGCTGCGAACCCGACCTGCTCATCGCGGACGAGCCGACCACCGCGCTGGACGTGACCATCCAGGCCGGCATCCTGGAGCTGCTGCGCGACCTGCGTACCCGGCTCGGCATGGCGATCCTGCTGATCACCCACGACATGGGCGTGGTCGCCGACCTGGCCGACGACGTGGTGGTGCTGCGCGCCGGCCGGGTCGTGGAGCGGGCACCCACCCCGCGACTGTTCGCCGCGCCGGCCGCGCCGTACACCCGGGACCTGCTGGCCGCCGTCCCGCCCTTGGCCGTACCCGCGCCCCGCGCCGCCGCCGGCACCGACCAGGCCGCACCCGTGCGGCTGCGCGACGTCGTCGTCGAGTACGGCAGCCGCCGGGGCCGGCTGCGTGCCGTCGACGGCGCGTCCCTGCACATCGCCGCCGGCGAGGTGCTCGGCCTGGCCGGTGAGTCCGGCTCGGGCAAGTCCACCCTGGCCCGTACCCTGGCCGGCCTGGTACCCGTGGCCGCCGGCGAGGTACGCGTCGCGGGGCTGGACGTGGCCGGCGCGTCCCGCCACGACCTGCGCCTGGTACGCGCCCGCACCGGCATCGTCTTCCAGGACCCCGCGTCCTCGCTCAATCCACGGTGGACGGTCGGCGCGAGCATCGCCGAACCGCTCACCCTGCACGCGTCGCTGCGCCCGGCGGAACTCCGCGAGCGGGTGGACGAACTGCTCGACGCGGTGTCCCTGCCCGGCCTGCGCGACCGGTACCCGCACCAGCTGTCCGGCGGGCAGCGGCAGCGCGTCGCCATCGCCCGCGCCCTGGCGCTGCACCCGGACCTGCTCATCGCGGACGAGCCGACCAGCGCGCTGGACGTGTCGGTACAGGCCCGGATCCTGGACCTGATCCAGGCGCTGCAGCGGCGGCACCGGTTCGCCTGCCTGTTCATCAGCCACGACCTCGCCGTGGTGGCGCGGCTCGCCGACCGGGTCGCGGTGATGTACCGGGGCCGGATCGTGGAGCAGGGCCCGGCGGCGCAGGTACTCGGCGCGCCGCGCGACCCGTACACCCGGCGCCTGCTCGCCGCCGCACCGGTCGCGGACCCGCAGGAGCAGGCCCGGCGCCGGGAGGCGTGGCGCGCCCTGGCCGCTGCGGGGCATTGACCGCCGGGCGTGGCAGTATTGCGCCGTGGCGACCATCTGGCAGTACGCGCGGCTGCAGTACACGGCGACCGGTACCTTCGGCGGCGACCGGTACCAGGACTGGGAAGCGGTCTTCCACGCCCCGGACGGGGTACTGCGCTGGGGCATCGACGAGCGGTTCGACGACGTGAAGCACCTCAACCGGGCGGGTGCGAGCGGCTGGCAGGCGTACGACCGGGCGGCCATCATCGTCGGCCAGCCGCAGCGCCTGCAGGCGGTGACCTACTCCTTCCGCCGCCGCGCCGAGGTCTGACCTCCCACCCTCCCGCTCACCGGACCCATGTATCAGGGCCCGATTTGCCTGTCTCTTCCCAGTTGTCAAGTCAGCGTGGTTTGCCACGCTCCTGTGGAGAGGGACGGCTTCATGAAGTATTTGACGATCCGCGCGCGCCGGGCCGCGTTCGCCACGATCGCGGCGCTGGTCACCGCCGCACCGGCACTGGTGCTGAGCCAGCCGGCCACCG
>DATEJJ010000961.1:0-6004 GCA_035278125.1 Rugosimonospora sp. | reverse complement strand
GGTCAGCAGCAGCGCCGAGACCACAAAGGACACCGCGTCGACCAGTACCACCACGGGCGCGGCCAGGGCCGCGAGCAGAAGACCGGCCAGCCCGGCACCGCCCACGTCAGCCACGCTGTGGGTCGCGCTCATCCGCCCGTTCGCGGTGACCAGGTGCTCGGGTGGCACCAGCGTCACCACCACCGGACTGGCCAGCGACCCGTACGCGCCGAGCAGCAGTGAGGAGCACGCGACCACGGCCAGCAGGGCGGGCAGGGTCAGGGCACCGCGCCACCACAGCAGCGGTACCAGCCCGATGGCGGTTGCCTGCGCCAGGTTGCAGGCCACCATCGTCGGTACCCGGCGCAGCACCCGGTCCGACCACGCCGCCACCGGTACCCGGGCGAGGAACGAGGGGACCATGTCGGCCGCCGCGACCAGGCTCATCTGCCCCGGCGTGGCGTGCAGCACCACCACCGCGATCAGCGGCACAGCCACCAGTGTCACCGCGGAGCCGATCTGGGAAACGAACACCGCGACCCAGAGCGTCCGGAAATCCCGGCCGGGGAAGCGCGCCAATTCCGCCGGGGCTTGCGTCAATTCACTGCGGGGAATGTCATGCGGCATCGTCGCCACCACGAAATAGGGAATCGGGGTGACAAGTGTACGGGCGCCGGGTCGGGCGCGGCACGACGAAAGTCGATACCTAGGGAGATTCCGTAGTGTCGATTCTGGTCCGGACATCTCTACGATCCGATGCAGGTCAATCGTGCAAGAAAAAGCCCGGAAGGTGGCCGGAGTGCACGTTCTGTTCACCGTTTTCGGCGCCCGGCCGCACCTTTATCCGCTCGTACCGCTGGCCTGGGCCTGCCGCGCCGCCGGTCACGAGGTGCGGCTGGCGACCGTACCCAGGATGGTCGATGCGGTGACCGCCACGGGCCTGGCCGCGGCGGCGGTGGGCGGCCCGCCGCGGTTGCCGGCCGCGGCACGGCAGGAACTGGCCGACGCGGTGTTCTCGCAGGAACCGTGGCCGGTGGACTGGGTGGCGCGCATCGACCAGCTCGATGCGGCGCGGCTGGCGCACCTGCGGTCGGTGGGGCGCTACCTGGTCGCGGTGGCCGAGGCGATGGTCGACGATCTCGTGTCGTACGCCCGTGACTGGCCGGCACACGTGGTCGTCTACGACTCGTTCAGCTACGCCGGCCCGCTCGCCGCCGCGGCGACCGGGGTGCCCGCGGTGCGCCACCTGTCCGGCACGGACTCCGCGCAGCGCCTGGAGCTGGACCTGCCCGGCGACGCGCCGCTGCCGGAGTACCGGCGGATGTTCGACCGGTTCGGGCTGCCCGCGCTGACCACGCCGGCGCTTGCCGTGGACCCCACGCCGCCGAGCCTGCGCCTGGCCGCCGGCCCGCGGCTGCTCGGCATGCGCTTCGTGCCGTACAACGGTGCCGGCACCCACCCGCGCGAGCTGGCCGGCCGGCGCACCCGGCCGCGGGTCTGCGTGACCTGGGGGCACACCATTCCCAGCGCGGCGGGCACGGCCGGGGCGAACCCGTTCCGGGAGTCCGTCGCCGCGCTGGACGACCTGGGGGTGGACAGCGTGGTGGTGAGCACGGCGGAGGAGATCGGCCGGCTGGGCCGGCTGCCGGACTCCGCGCGGGTGGCGCCGTCCGCGCCGCTGCACCTGGTGCTGCCGTACTGCGACGCGATCGTGCACCAGGGCGGCGACGGTACCGCGCTGACCGCGGCCACCGCGGCCCTGCCCCAGCTGGTGATCTCCGGCAGCCCCGAGGCGGACCTGGCCGGCGGGCGCCTGGCCGCCGCCGGCGTGGCGACCCACCTGTACGACCCGGTACTGCGCCGCCAGCCCGACGGCCGGGCGGTACTGCGCGAGGCGCTGGGCACGCTGCTGGCCGGCGCGCGGTACCGGGACGCGGCGCGGCGGCTGCGCGCCGAGATCGAGGCGCAGCCGGCACCCACCGAGCTGGTACCGGAGCTGGCCACGCTGGCGCGCCGGCCCGTGCGTTCCTAGGAGGTACCCGATGCGCGTGCTGTTCTCGTCCGGCGGCGGGCACCCGCACATGTACCAGACGGTCCCGCTGGCCTGGGCGCTGCGCGCGGCCGGCCACGAGGTACGCCTGGCCGTGGCGCCCCGCATGCTGGACGCCGCGCTGAGCACCGGTATCCCCGCGCTGGCGGTCGGTACCTCGCCGGTGCTGACCGCGCGGGAGCGGCAGGACCTGCTGGACACCGCGTACGGGCAGCCGCCCTGGCCCGGCAACTGGCCCGCCTACCCGGAACGGCTCGACCGGTCGCAGCGCGCGTACCTGCTGGCCCTGGGCCGGTACGTGGCGGCGACCGCGGCCGCGGTGGTCGACGACCTGCTGGACTTCGCCCGGGAGTGGAGCCCGGACCTGATCGTGTACGACACCATGGCGATGGCCGGCGCGGTCGTGGCCACGGTGCGGGAGGTGCCGGGCGTCCGGCAGATGACGGGTACCCAGGACGCGTTCCGGGTCGAACTGCGCCCCGACGACGGCCGGCCGCTGCCCGAGTACGCCCGCCTGTTCGAACGCTTCGGCCGGGCGGCACCGGTCGATCCGGACCCGTACATCGACACCACGCCGCCGAAGATGTTCCTGGAACGGGAGCGGCCGCGCATCGACATGCGGTGGATCCCGTACAACGGGCCGGGTGTGCAGCCGGACGGGCTGACCGGGCCGCGCCGCCGGCCGCGGGTGTGCGTCACCTGGGGCCTGACCGTGCCGGGGGCGCTGGGCTCGGCCGCGGCCGACTCGTTCCGGGAGACCATCGACGCGGTCGTCGCGGCCGGCGCCGACGCGCTGGTGCTGGCCAGCGCCGAGCAGATCGCCCACCTGGACGCGCCGCCCGCGCACGTGCGGTACGTCAGCGGCGCGCCGCTGCACATGGTGGTGCCGTACTGCGATGCCGTGGTGGACCAGGGCGGGGACGGCAGCATGATGACCCCGGCCGCGGCGGCCGTACCGCAGCTGGTCATCACGCGGGAGCCGTTGCAGGACCAGAACGGCGCCCGGCTGGCCCGCAGCGGCGCCGGCATCCACATCCGCCACCAGGAGCTGCCCGGCGGTGCCGCGGGAACGGCCGAGCTACGCGAACTGGTGAACCGCCTGCTGGCCGACCCGCGCTACGGGCAGGCCGCGGCGGACCTGGCCGAGGAGATCGCCGGCCAGCCGAGCCCGGTCGAGGTGGTACCGACGCTGGCCGCTCTCCCGGCGTGACCGTCACCGGCCGGTGGCCCGCATGCCGCGCAGCGCCGGCTCCAGCGCCTCGAACAGGCAGGTGACCTTGCCGCCCAGGATCACGTGGTACCCGGGTACCCCGTCGAAGTCCAGCACCGGGGTGACCCGGCTGGTCACCTCGCCGGACACCTGGTCGATGCAGGCCACCCGGGTACCGATGACGTGCCCCAGGTACGCGGCGTCGCGCAGCCCCGGCAGGTACCCGGAGCAACCGGCCAGCGCCTCGCCATAGACCTTCTCGATCAGGTACTCGTCGATGTGCTCGGACGGCGGCAGCCCGTCGCGCGCGCGGATGCGCCGGTACGCCGCCGCGGCGAGCAGGTGGCCGCCGCGGAAGCTGGACGGCAGCAGCGAGGCGAAGTACCCGCGGATGACCGAGGTGCCCACGTTGCCGTACTCGGCCGGCATGCCCAGCAGGAAGTGCAGGAACACCTCGCAGCGCATGGGTACGTGGGACAGCCCGGACCGCTCGTGCAGCGGGTTGATCCCGGCGAACGCCGTGTTGTAGACCGTACCCGCGCCGATCGCGGTGCCGTCCGCCAGCAGTACCGTCACCCCGCCACCGTCCCGCGGCGCGACCCGCAGGACGCGCTGCGCGGTACGCACCCGCACGCCGTACCGGTCCATCCGGGCCCGCATCAACGCCTGTAACCGTCCACTGTGGAAGGTACGCTCGGCGGAGGCGTACACGACCTCCACCTCGTCGCCGAAGTACCGGCGCGCCGCACCGTCCACCTCCCGCAGCGGGATACCCTGCGCGCGGCAGAACCGCTCGTACCCGGCCGGGTCGATCTCCGAGTCCCGGTGGATGCCGTAGTAGGCGGTCACGCCGTGGTCGATGGCGTCGTGGAAGTGCCGCTCGAACAGCACGACGTTGCGCCCGCACTCGGCCGCGAGTTCGGCGTCGATGCTGTACATGTAGCCCTTGTGCAGCTGGCCCTGATTCGTCGCGGAGGCGCCCGTGAATAGCGCGTTCTCCTTCTCCAGCACCAGGATATTGTGGTGCGGGAATCGGGACGCGATCTGGTACGCGACAAAGCAACCGTAAAAGCCGCCGCCGACGATCACGACGTCATAATCGATTCCGCCCATTGTCGAAACGGTAGGAGCGCGCCGGGCGGTCGCGTAGCGCGGATATTCCTTAAGGGTGGGAAGCGCGTACCTAGGTTCTTTTAGTCCGGACCGGTCGCGACTTTTCGGTTACCATCAATGGCCATGGACCAGGCGTACGGAGCGCGTATGGCCGACGTTTACGACACCGTATATGCGGTCGGCCGGCAAAAGGACTACGCCGCCGAGTCCACCGCGCTCGTGGAGCTGATCCACAAGCACCACCCGGACGCCGCGAGCCTGCTCGACGTGGCCTGCGGTACCGGCGAACACCTGCGCCACCTGTACGGCCAGTTCAGCCACGTGGCCGGCCTGGAACTGGCCGAGCCGATGCGGGCCAGGGCACAGGCCAAGCTGCCGGGCGTCACGGTGCACGCGGGGGACATGCGCGACTTCACCCTCGGGCGCACCTTCGACGTGGTGGTCTGCCTGTTCAGCGCGATCGGGTACGCCGCGTCAACCGCCGAACTGCGCGCCGCGTGCCAGGCGATGGCCCGCCACACGGCACCGGGCGGACTGCTCATCATCGATCCCTGGTACCACCCGGGCGGCTGGGAGGGCGGGCACCTCGACCACACCGTGGCGGTGACCGGCGAGCGCACCGTGCTGCGCCTGGCGCACTCCGCCCGGGACGGCCGCACGTCCCGGGTCACCTACCACTACCTCGTCGGCGACACCGGCGGCGTCACCTACTTCACCGACCGGCACGACATGACACTGTTCACCGCCGCGGAGTACACCGGCGCCATCCGCGCGGCCGGCTGCGCCCGGGTGGAATTCATCGACGGCTGGGCCGCGGGCCGCGCCCGGATCCTCGCCGTCCGCGACTGAACGGACGGGGTGCGAGATGACCATACTCGGCTGGGGCTATCTGCCCGAGTACGAGACGGAACGCGACGACATCCTGGACGCGGTGGACACCGTCTTCCGCTCCGGACAGCTCATCCTCGGGGCGAGCGTACGCGGATTCGAGGAGGAGTACGCCGCGTTCCACGGGGTACCGCACTGCGTGGGGCTGGACAACGGTACCAACGCGCTGAAGCTGGCGTTGCAGGCGCTGGACGTGGGCCCCGGCGACGAGGTGATCACCGTGTCGAACACCGCGGCGCCGACCGTGGTGGCCATCGACGCGGTGGGCGCGACGCCGGTGTTCGTGGACATCCGCCCCGACACGTACCTGATGGACACCGACCAGGTGGCCGCCGCGATCACCCCGCGCACCCGGGCCGTCCTCCCGGTCCACCTGTACGGGCAGTGCGTGGACCTGACCGCGCTGGCCGACCTTGCCGCGCGGCACGGCCTGGTGGTCGTCGAGGACTGCGCGCAGGCGCACGGTGCCCGGCACCGGGGGCGGCTGGCCGGGACCATGGGCGACGTCGGCGCGTTCTCCTTCTACCCGACCAAGGTGCTGGGCACCTTCGGGGACGCGGGTGCCGCGCTGACCAGCGACTCAGCCGTGCACCAGCGGCTGCGCCGGCTGCGCTACTACGGCATGTCCGAGGTGTACTACGTGGTGGAGACGCCAGGGCACAACTGCCGGCTGGACGAGGTACACGCCGAGATCCTGCGTCGCAAGCTGCGCCGGCTCGACGGGTACGTCGCGGCACGGCGGGCGGCCGCGGCCCGGTACGCCG
>DATEJJ010000960.1:0-4497 GCA_035278125.1 Rugosimonospora sp. | reverse complement strand
TGGCCCCTGTTCGTGCTGGTCGGCTTCCCGCTGCTGCTGTTCGCCGGCGGGCTGCTCGCCCGGCGCCGGCGCCGCCGCACCGGCCCCTCCGGTGCGGTCACCCCCACCCGCCACCGCGATCCGGTCGGTGCCGGTACCCCGAGGAGGAGCCCGTGAACCCACGCCTGCCGGTCCTCGCGACGCTCACGGTGGTGCTGCTCGGCGCCGGTACCACCGCCGCATCCGCCGCGCTGCCCGGTGCCGACGCGCAGCTGACCCGGGCGCCGTACCTGACCGACCTGACCGCGTCCTCGGTGCAGGTGACCTGGGGTACCAGCACGCAGAGCCGGGGCATCGTCCGGTACGGCCCGCCCGGCGACTGCGCCGCCAACTCCGTCCAGCCCGCCGGCACCGGTACCCCGATCACCGTGGGGCCGGTGACCGAGTACCAGAACAACGCGCTGCTCGCCGGCCTGCCGCCCGGCACCACCTACTGCTACCGCGTCTACACTGCCGCCGGCACCGACCTGCTCGGCGGGGCAGCCACGCCCCGGTTCACCACGCTGGAGGCGGCGGGCAGCGGGCAGCCCTTCAGTTTCGCCGTGTTCGGCGACTGGGGTGACACCACCGACGCGGGCGTCAACGACGGCACCCTCAACGCCAACCAGGCCGGGGTGATGGCGCAGATCGCGGCGAGCGGCGCCCGCTTCGCCATCTCCACCGGCGACGTGGCCTACCCGTCCGGCACGCAGCAGAACTACGGCGACCTCAACCAGACCGGACCCGACGTGAGCGCGGTCTTCGGCCCGTCCTACTGGGCCGTCCCGGGGCAGAGCGTGCCGCTGCACGCGGTCACCGGAAACCACGGCCGCAACGCCAACTTCCTGAGCACCTGGCCGCAGGACGTGTCGGTGGCGGCGTCCGCCGGCACGTACACCATGGTCCCGTACCCGTCCTTCGACGGCATCGCGGCCGCCTCGTACCCGACGTCGTTCTACGCGTTCTCCACCGGGGGAGTGCGCTTCTACCTGCTGGACGCCGCGTGGAGCGACCACGCCGTGGGTACCACCACCGGCGGCGCGTGCGGCGACCACTGCAAGCAGTACGAGGCGGAGTACGACGCGCACTGGCGCCCCGGCGCGCCGGCCGGCGAGTACGCGTGGCTGGCGCGGGACCTGGCCGCGCACCCCGGCGGGTTGAAGGTGGCCGCGTTCCACTACCCGCTGCGCTCCGACGACCAGGCCGAACCCGGCGACGCGTACCTGCGGTACACGCCGGGCGGGACCGGCAGCCTGGAGCAGTTGCTGCACGACAACGGAGTCCAGCTCGTCTTCAACGGCCACGCCCACGTGTACCAGCGCAACGTGGCACCGCCCGGCGGCGTCATCAGTTACGTCACCGGCGGCGGGGGCGCGAAGTCCACCACCGTCAGCTCCTGCGCCAGCACCGACGCGTACGCCATCGGCTGGTCCGAGACCAGGCAGACCGGCAGCCGGTGCGGCGCCGCGCCCGTGCCGGACAGCGGTTCCCGGGTGTACCACTTCCTCAAGGTGACCGTGTCCGGCAGCATCGTGACCGTCACCCCGACCGACGCGCAGGGCCGCACCTTCGACCAGCAGACCTACGACTTCGGTACCGACACCACCCCACCCACCGCGCCCGGCGCCCTGACCGCCACGCTCTCCGGCACCACCCGGGTGAAGCTCGCCTGGTCCCCGGCGAGCGACGGCACCGGCGTGCACGCCTACGACATCTACCGCAACGGCGCCTACCTGGCCACCACCAGCGCGACCGTGACCGGCTACACCGACAGCACCATCGTCGCCGGCACCGGGTACGACTACCGGGTGGCGGCCCGGGACCTGGCCGGCAACACCACCTCCGCCACGGCCAGCGTCAACGGCGGCGGCGCCAGCGACACCACCCCACCCAGCACGCCCGGCGCCTTCGCCGCCACCGCCACCGGCCCCACCTCCGCCGCGCTGTCCTGGTCACCGTCCACAGACGACACCGGCGTCGCCGGCTACACCATCCTGCGCGGCGGTACCGCCGTCGCGTCGGTACCCGCGGGCTCCACGTCCTATGTGGACAGCACGCTCACCCCCGGTACCGGGTACAGCTACCAGGTGGTGGCGAAGGACCTGTCCGGCAACGCGTCCCCGCCCACCGCCCCGGCCACCGTCACCACACCGGCCGACACCTCACCGCCCACCGCACCGGGTACCCCGACCGCTACCACCGTCACCGCCAGCCAGGTCGGGCTGGGCTGGGCACTGTCCACAGACGACGTCGGCGTGGTCCGCTACGACATCCTGCGCAACGGCGCCGTGATCGGCACCGCCACCGGCAACACCTTCACCGACACCACCGTGTCTCCCGGCACCGCCTACACGTACGCGGTGCGCGCGTACGACGCGGCCGGCAACTCCGCCACCGGCGGTACCCTCACGGTCACCACCCAGGTCGGCGGCTCGGTCTTCGTCGACGGCTTCGAGTCCGGCGACCTGGCACAGTGGACACCCGTGACCGGCCTCGCCGCGCAGACCTCGATCGTCCACACCGGACAGTACGCCGCCCGCGAGACGAGCACCGGCACCCCCACGTACGCGTACCGCACCCTGCCCGCCAGCTACGCCGAACTCTGGGCGCAGGCGTGGGTCTACGTGGCCGGCAGGAGCACCTCGGCCAACCTGTTCGGCTTCCGTACCGGTACCGGAGCGTCGCTCGTCAACGTGTACCTCGACGCGAACGGGCGGGTGTCGGTACGCAACAACATCGGCGGGGTCACCACCTACGGTACGGTCACGGTGGCACCGGGCGGCTGGCACCGGGTGGTCCTGCACGCGCGGGTCAACGGCGCGGACAGCAGCGTCGACGTGACACTGGACGGCCAGGGTACGGGCATCAGCCTGACCGGGCAGAACCTCGGCACCAACCCGATCGCCAGGCTGCAACTCGGCGAGACCGCCACCGGCCGCAGCTACGACATAGCCCTGGACGACGTCGCCGCGTCCCCGTCACCCCTATGAGCAAAGGTCGAAGCCGGGAGCGGTGGCCGGTAGCCCGACCGATATCGCTACCTCCAGCATGCGCTTGTCATAGGTGACGAGACTGTTGAGGTGGGCGCCGATGATCTGCGCGCTGGCGATGTGGATCGCGTCCAGCGTCCGTACGCCCGTCGTCAGGAGGGCGGCCGCGTCACGAACCTCCTCGGTAAGGAGGATCTCCGTGAAGTCTCGGGTGAGATCCTGCATCATGGACGGGAAATCACCCACCTGGTCCAGGGTCCGCACGGTCTCGACGAAGCCGACCGTGCTCGATCCCATCGGAATGCCCGGCCGGCCGGCGAGGAAGGCGCGCAACTCGGCCACGTACCGCCGTCCGGAGATCAGGGTGACGAGAGCCGAAGCATCGAGGTAGATCAACGGTTGTCGGCCGCCCGTTCCGCGAGGAGTATGTCGAGTGGGGACCGGTCTGCGGGAACGTCGTACCGGGGAAGGCGGTCGAGATCGCTGGTGGTCGTGGCCTTGAGCCTGATGGTTCCCTTGCCCACCAGGTCCGCGTAGCGGCCGAGCGTGCCTGAGCCCGGAAGCAGAACGGCGATCACTCGACCGTGCTTGGTCACTTCGATGGCTTCCCCTTGCTCCACCCGGGCGAACATGCCGCTCGGGTTGTAGGAGAATTCACGGACTGAAACGCTGCTCACGCGCTCCCTCGGTGTACCCACATCAAAGGCATTGTACCTACAATTCGCGTGCCTGGTGAGGCGTACCGACCAGGCCGCTCTGGTACGCGATCACCACCAGCTGAGCCCGGTCCCGGGCACCGAGCTTGATCATGGCGCGGTTCACGTGCGTCTTCGCCGTGGCCGGGCTCAGCACCAGATGGCGCGCGATCTCGTCGTTCGTCAGCCCGTTCGCGACCAGCGCCAGCACCTCCCGTTCCCGGTCCGTCAGCACCGCCAGCGCCTGCGGGCCGGCCGCCAGTGAGTCCGGCTGGGCCAGGAACCGGGCGATCAGGCTGCGCGTCGCCGCCGGGGACAGCAGCGCGTCACCCCGGTTCACCGTGCGGATCGCCGCCAGCAGCTCCGCCGGCTCCGCGCTCTTGCCGAGGAAGCCGCTGGCGCCGAACCGTAGCGCCTGGAACACGTACTCGTCGATCTCGAACGTCGTCAGGATCAGCACCCGTACCCCCGCCAGGTCCTCGTCCTGGCTGATCAGCCGGGTCGCGGCCAGGCCGTCCAGGTCGGGCATGCGGATGTCCATGAGCACCACATCGGCGCGGGTGTGCCGGGCCAGCTCCACCGCCTCGTGCCCGGTGGCCGCCTCGCCCACCACCTCGATGTCCGGCGCGGAGTCGATGAGCACCCTGAACCCGGCACGTAGCAGCGGCTGGTCGTCGGCGAGCAGCACCCGGATCACGCGGCACCGCCCGGTAGCGGCAGCACCGCAGTGACCCGGAACCCGCCGCCCTGCCGTGGCCCGGCCTCCAGGCTGCCGCCCAGTGCCGCGACCCGCT
>DATEJJ010000959.1:0-4585 GCA_035278125.1 Rugosimonospora sp. | reverse complement strand
ATGGCCAAGATCGCCTCGCCGCGTGCGCGTTTGGCGCTCGTGGTTGCGGTGACGACACCCCTGTGGGCCAGCTATCTGGTGAAGGCCTACGCCTGGCGGGTCGTGCTGCAGCCGGGCGGCCCGCTCAGTGACGCGACGGGCGGGCACACGCCGGGCTACGGGCTCACCGCGACGACGATCACGCTGGCCTACCTGTGGCTGCCGTACATGATCCTGCCGATCTACGCCGGCCTGGACCGGCTGCCCGACTCGCTGCTGGAGGCGTCGGCCGATCTGGGCGCGCGCGCCGCCCGCACGTTCCGGTCGGTGGTCATTCCCATGGTGGTACCGGCGGTGGCGGCCGGCTCGATCTTCACGTTCTCGCTGTCGCTGGGCGACTACATCACGGTCCAGATCGTCGGCGGCAAGACCCAGCTGATCGGCAATCTCGTGTACGCCAACATCGGCGCCGCCAACAACCTCCCGTTCTCGGCAGCCCTGGCCACCATCCCCGTCGTCGTGATGGTCATCTACCTTCTCGCGGTACGCCGCAGCGGCGCCCTGGATCAACTATGAGCGCAGCGGGCCGCCGCCCTGCCTGGACTGAGGCGCCACGGCCGCAACCAATCGCGGCGGCCACCGCCGAAGGAAGGCAGGGCATCGGGGCGGCCCGCGGAGCGAATCAGGGGGCACTGTGAGGCTTTCATCCCGGGGGCGGTGGCTGTTTCGCGGCGCCATGGTGCTGGGTCTGGCGTTCGTGTACGTGCCTCTCGCCATCGTACTGATCAACTCGTTCAACGCGGACCGCACCTTCGCCTGGCCGCCGCCGCACTGGACCACCGAGTGGTGGACCCGCGCCTGGGACAACGCCGGCGCCCGCAACGCGCTGTGGACCTCCGTCAAGGCGGGGCTGGGCGCGACCGCCGTGGCGCTGGTACTCGGCTCGATGGTCGCGTTCGCCGTGCACCGGTACCGGTTCTTCGGCCGGGAGGCACTGTCCCTGCTCGTGGTGCTGCCGATCGCGCTGCCCGGCATCGTCACCGGCATCGCCCTGGACACCGCGTTCCGCTCGGTCATCGAACCGCTGGGGCTGGGCAAGGGCCTGCTGTCGGTGGTCATCGGGCACGCCACGTTCTGCGTGGTGGTGGTATACAACAACGTGCTGGCCCGGCTGCGCCGCAGCGGTACCAGCGTCGAGGAGGCGTCGGCGGACCTGGGCGCCACCACGCTCCAGACGTTCCGGTACGTGACGTTCCCGCTGCTGCGCTCGGCGCTGTTCGCGGGCGGGCTGCTGGCGTTCGCGCTCTCCTTCGACGAGATCATCGTGACGACGTTCACGGCGGGCGCGGGGGTACAGACGCTGCCCCTGTGGATCTTCGACAACCTGTTCCGCCCGAACCAGGCGCCGGTCATCAACGTGGTGGCGGCGCTGCTGATCGTCGCGTCGGTGGTACCCATCTACTTCGCCCAGCGCATCTCGGCCGACACCGCCAGCGGCGGCCGCCTCTGAACGTCGGTCGGAGCAGAGGGCGGGATACCCTACGATGCTGGGATGACGGCCGGGCGACCGATGCCCACACCGGACGACGTGCTCGGGTACTTCGACACGCTGTCGAACTGGGGACGGTGGGGCGACGACGACGAACTCGGGACCCTGAACCACATCACCGACGACGTCCGGCTGGCGGCGGCGCGGGCCGTGCGCCACGGCAGGAGCGTGTCGTGCGCGTGGGAGGTCGCCGTACCGGAGGACATGCAGCGGTCGACGACGACGTGCCCGTGCGCCGCCGACATGCCGGGTGCCGAGGACATGCCGGTGCCCGCGTTCCGCGCCGACCGGCGCTGGGGCTTCTCGTCCGAGCGGCTCGGCATCACGTTCCACGGCAACACCGTCACCCACGTCGACTCGCCGTGCCACATCTTCTGGGACGGCACGATGTACAACGGGCGGTCGCACTCGTTGGTCGACGGCGCAACGGGATCGGCGTGGGCCGCCGTCACGGCGGCGGCGAACGGGATCGTCACGCGTGGTGTGCTGCTGGACATTGCGACGGTCCGCGATGTGCCGTCGTTGGAGCCGGGGCAGGGTGTGTACCCCGACGATCTGGAGGAGGCCGAGCGTCGCCAGGGTGTGCGGGTGCGCTCCGGCGATGCGGTACTCCTGCGGACCGGCTACGGCCGCGTCCGGCACGAGGCGGGTCCGGCCGGCGGTTTCACGCAGGCCGGCTGGCACGCGTCCTGCCTGCCGTGGCTGCATGAGCGGGAGGTCGCGCTGATCGGCGCGGACACCCCCCAGGACGTTGCGCCGTCGGGGTACCCGGACGTGTTGATGCCGGTTCACGCCGTGGGCCTTGTCGCGATGGGTCTGTGGCTGCTGGACAACTGCGACCTGGAGCTGTGCGCGACGACGGCCGCCGAGCTCGGGCAGTGGGACTTCCAGCTCGCCGTCGCGCCGGTCCGCTTCGCCGGTACGTCCGGCAGCCCGGTCAACCCGATCGCCACATTCTGACCGCGGTTCACTGGTACGCGGCCGCCACCGTGTTGATGTCCCGGTTCTCCAGTACCCGCTTCGGGGCGCCGTCCCGGGCCACCGCGAGCATCGCCCGACCCAGGTGTTCCGTGGTGGTCACGCTGCCCGGGAAGAGCCGGCGCAGCACCGGGTACAGGCCGCCGGTCAGCCGGTACACCGCGCGGTACCAGCCCGTGCGCGACGTGACGCCGTACCGCGGCTGGATGAACCCCGGCCGCAGCATGTACCCGCGGAACGGCAGCGCCAGCAACGCGTTCTCGGTCTGCCCCTTGACCCGCGCCCACATCCGCCGGCCCGTACCGGTGCCGTCGGTACCCTGGCCGGACACGTACTCGAACACCAGCTCCGGGTTCAGCTCGGCGAGCAGCGTGGCGGCGGCCAGCGTGAGGTCGTACGTCACGCGCCGGTACGCGGCCTCGTCCATGCCGAGTGAGGAGACGCCGAGGCAGAACAGGCACGCGTCGTACCCGGCCAGCTCGCCCCTGACGGCCGAGAAGTCGTAGAAGTCCGGCGGTACCAGCTCGCGCAGCTTCGGGTGCCGCTGGCCGAGCGCCGACCGGGTCACCGCGAGCACCTGCTCCACCCGGTCGTCGCGCAGGCACTCGCGCAACGCGCCCTGCCCGACCATCCCGGTCGCCCCGAACACGATCACCCTCATGCCGCACTCCCCTCTGCCCGCGGGCACCACGCCGCCCGGGACCGTAGGCCATGATGGCGTGGTGCGGGTGATCTCGGCGGTCCTGGGCGTCGCGCTGCTGCTGACCACCATGGCCAGCATGCTGCGAAACCTGATCGTGCCACGCGGGCTGCGCTCCATCCTGGTACGCAACCTGTGGGGCGGCTGGCGCGTCGTGCTGCTCGGGCTGTCGCGGCCGCAGCGCCGCCGGGCCGCGCGCCGCCATGGTGACCCGTCCACGCTCGCCGGGTACGAGACGCTGGACGCCTACCTCGCCTGGCTCGCCCCGCTGATCGTGATCAGCACCCTGGCCTGGTGGCTGCTGTCCCTGTTCATCGGGTTCGGGCTGCTGCTGCACGCGGTGTCGGGGCTGCCGCTGCTGGCGTCGTTCCGGGAGGCCGGGTCGAGCCTGTTCACCCTGGGCTTCGCGTCCAGCGTGCGGCTGCACCTGACCGCCATCGACTTCCTCGCGGCGGCGACCGGGCCGCTGGTCATCGCGCTGCAGATCGCGTACCTGCCGACGCTGTACGCGGCGTACAACCGGCGCGAGGTGGAGGTGACCCTGCTGCAGAGCCGGGCGGCGGAGCCGGCGTGGGGGCCGGAGCTGCTGGCCCGGCAGGCGCTGGTGGGTACCGTGGACGAGCTGCGCACGCTGTACCAGAGCTGGGAGCGGCTGGCCGCCGACATCGGGGAGAGCCACGCCAACTACCCGGTGCTGCTGTCGTTCCGCTCGCCCCGGCCGTACCGCGGCTGGGTGATCGCGCTGCTCGCGGTGATGGACGCGGCGGCGATGCACATGGCGCTGGTACCCACCGGGGACCACGTGCCCACCGCACGGCTGATGCTGCGCGCCGCGTTCACCGGGCTGCGCGACATCGCCCGGGTGACGGGTATCCCGTTCGACACGGACCCGATGCCGGACGAGACCGGGCTGCTCACCTTCGCCGAGTACGCCGACGCGGTCGAGCACCTGCGCGACGCGGGCTTCCTGATGCAGCGCGACGCGGCGGAGTCGTGGCCGCACTTCCGCGGCTGGCGGGTGAACTACGAGGCGGCCGCGCACGGCATCGCCGCCCACCTTGACCTGCCGCCGGCACTGTGGTCCGGGCCGCGAACCCGCCTGGGCCAGGCCACAGCACGGCCCGCGCGGCCCGCCCACCGCGAACCCGGTACGCCAGATGATCCCGGCGACTCCCCGCGGGACGCGGAAACACCGCTTCGCATACCCGGGCAATGACAATGACTTATGGCGGGCTTCTGGAGGTACCGGACATTACGCGGCTGGCAGCGCTGGAGTCCCGTTGAAAGAAACCAGCAGATGGATTCGGCCATCAGCACCGAAGTGAGCGAAGTCCTCTCCGGCCAGGTCCGCCCGGCCGTCATTCCAGCGCGTGACCCAG
>DATEJJ010000958.1:0-2207 GCA_035278125.1 Rugosimonospora sp. | reverse complement strand
TGGCCGGCGTCGGGGTGGGGTCGGCCCACCCGGCCCGGGCCGTCACCCCGAGCAGCGCCGCGAGCAGGCACCCCACGGTCGCCGCCCGCCGCAGCCGGGGCATGCGGAATCCGGTCATGGCATGCTCGGAATCCAGCTGTCCGGACCGAGGACCTCGGCCAGGAGTGGGGTGTCTCGGGTACTGCCGTCGCGGGTGGACCCGGCCAGGTCCGGCGGCGGCGCGGGTCGGGGCGTAGCGACCGCGCGCAGCCGCCACCCGTCCGGATCCAGCTGCATCGTCAGGTCGTGCACGTAGCAGCCGCCGCCCAACCCCGCGCTCGGCCCGGCGTCGTGCCCGTCGGTGCGCGCGCCGAACAGTCCCAGTTCCAGGGTCTTCACCGGGACCCGGGCGCCGGGCGGCAGGTCACCAGCGGTGCCGGTGGGCTGCGCCCAGACCCGCATCACCACCGTCTGGGCGACGTTGCGGTTGCCTTCCCTGCTAGTGCTGGGCATCAGGTCATTCACCAGGGTGCCCCGCACCGTCGGCGCCACCATCCGGGTCACCAGCGCCTGCACCTGGTCGCGGGGCCGCGACGCGACCGCGGACAGCAGGGTCAGGTACCAGGCCGCGGCATCCCCCGCACCGCGGGGGGTGGGCGGAAACCCGGTCGGTAGGCCGTCGACGTACCGGATCCCCGACGGCGCAGGTGCCGCGGCAGGGTGGGGGGCGCTGCCCCGGCCGACCAGGAACGTACCCACCAGCGCCAGGGCCGCGGCCACGGCGGTGATCCCCCACCGGGCCGCGCGGGGCTGGTCGGTGGCTGGCTTGAACTCGCGCATCGCTGTCGCCTCCGGTCACTGCTGGACGAGGAAGGCGATAATGCTGGTCGCGGACCCGACCATGAGAGCGACCAGGCCGGCCTTCCACATCATCGCTTTGCCCCGGTCGGACACGATGTGCGCGCCGAAGATCGGCCCCACCCCGAACGCGATCGCCCCGGCCACCAGCCCGGCGATGGCCGCGGCCACGCCGAGGAACATGACCCCGTCGAGCATCGTGTAGAACAGGTCCGACTTCGGCACCGCGGCCGGGTCGGGCTTGACCTTGGTCCAGTCGAAGCCGCCGGCCGGCGGCGCCGGGCTGGGGGCGGCCAACCAGCCGCGCGTCCCGGCCCGTACCGCCGCCAGAACCAGTCCGGGCAGCGTGTTCAGCATCATGGTGTGGTGCCCCCGTCCCGCCCGGTCCGGGGGTCGGACGCCGCCTGCGCCGCCTGCGGGTCGGCCGGGCACCACGCGAGAATCGCCGCGGCCACCTCCACCAGCGCCATCCGCGTGGCCCGGCCCAGCTGCCGCGGGTCGACCGGATCCGGGCGGGCCAGGGCCCGGTCGAACGGCACCCGGATCAGCCCGCGGGTCACCGTGCGCAGCTGGTGCTCGCCGGCGCGGACCTCCCGGGCCACGCTCGGGGTGGTCGCGGCGACCACCACCACGGCCCGGTCGGCCACCGGGGTCAAGCCGACCGCGCGCAGCTGTGCGAGCAGCCGCATGGTGTGCTGCAGCCCGTCGTGGGTGGCCCGGGACACCAGCACCGGTACGGTGGCCCACACCAGCATCCGCCAGGTCGCGGCCGTGTCCGCGGTCGGCACGTCCAGCAGCAGCAACGGGTACACGTGGCGCAGCTGCCCCACCAGGGTGACGGCCTCGTCCGCGACCGGTGGGCGCCGCTGCTGGGTCATCTGCGCCTCGCCGATCAGCGCCTGCAACCCCGTCGGTCCCCGATGGACGTACTGTTCGATGATCCGCCGGTCCGCCAGCGGCGCGCCGACCTGACTGGCCGCCCGCGCCGCGCAGAACGCGTCCCACACCGACGCCCCGCCCCCGCCGCTGCCGATCCGGTGCGCCAACCCGCCCCAGGCGCGGCCGGACAGGTCCACGGCCAACACCGGTCGGGGGCACGCCAACGCGAGTACCCCGCCGACCGCGGCCACCAGTGTGGAGCGGCCCACCCCGCCGTCGGCGGCGGAGAACGCGACCACCGGGCACCCCGGGCGCAGCGACGCGGCCCGATACCAGACCTGGTCCACCAGTGAGCCGGCCCCGAACTCATGCGGCACCGGGCGCGGCGGCTGGACGTGCCCGGGAACCTCGGTGCGCCACACCGCCCCGGTCTGGACCGGCGCGGCCGGTGGCGGCGGTGGCCCCGGCGGCAGCGCCGCGACCGCGACGAC
>DATEJJ010000957.1:0-4345 GCA_035278125.1 Rugosimonospora sp. | reverse complement strand
TCGGCCACCGGCGGGTCGCTGACCAGCAGGTCCAGCAGCCGGCGCCGGCGCCGGTCCAGCTCGCCGACCTCGGCGGAGCGGGCCTGCGCGTACCCCTCGGCGGCCGCCTCGGCCAGGTCGTCCACGTGCGCCCAGATCGCGTCGGCCAGGGAGCTGATCGCGCTGACGGACAGCTGTTCGATCTCGGCGAACCGGACCAGCCGCCGCCACCCCACCCGGCCGCCGATACGGATCGCCGCCTGCAGCGAGTCGAGGCTGCGCCCCTGGTACATCTCGCCCGCACCGATCGCCCGGTACGTGTCGCGCCAGCCGTTGTTGTCGGTGTTGCGCCGCTCCAGGATGTCCAGGAACCGGCGCAGCGCCTGCTCCACACCGGCCCGCACGGCCCGGCTGTAGTCCACGTCGGATGGTCGGGCGAACTCCGGGATCCGGGCCAGGATCTCCCGGACGGTCTCCTCCGCCAGCTCGCCGATCTCGGCACGCAACTGCACGGCGGCGCGGTGGAGGGTGCGGTCGACTGGGGGGACGGCAACGGTGCGCACTGGAACTCCCATCGGGACTCCCTCAGCTGTGGCGCGGTGTGCTGTGCGGAGGCGGGTGTGGCGGATTATATGCACGTTGATCGCTCTTCTGCACCAGATCGGACGTATTCGACTCCTGATGGTCATCCGGCTGACAAGAAAGCGGGAGAACAGGCGCAACCAGGGTCGATGTGACCGCTCTGCAGCACCGCTAGCGTGCACCTTCCAACCCGTGTGTCGGCGCCGGACCGGCCGGGTGGTTGTGGAGGGCGTATGACGGCGGCGGTCGCGGCGGCCTGGCCGGTGGATGAGCCGCTCGTACACCGGCTCGCGACGTGGGCGCGTACCCGACCGGACGCGCCCGCGTACACGTTCGTGGACTACCTGGCCGACCCGGACGGGGTGGCCCGTACCGTCACCTGGGCGCGGGTGCACCAGCAGGCGATCGGCCTGGCGCAGCGGCTGGCCCGGATCGTCGGCCCCGGGGAGCGGGTGGCGGTACTCGCGCCGTCCGGCCTGGAGTACGTGGTCGCGCTGTTCGCCGCCTGGTACGCGCGCGCCGTCGCGGTACCGCTGTTCGCGCCCGACCTGCCCGGTCACGCCGAGCGGCTGGCCGCGACGTACGAGGACTGCGCGCCGCGGTGCGTGCTGACGGTACCCGCCTGCGGCCCGCAGGTCCGCGAGTTCGTGGCGGCGCGGCGGCACCGGGCCGCGGTACTCGTGGTGGAGGGCGACGGCGAGCCCGACTCCGGATGGCGGCCGGCCCCGGCGAACTGGGACGACATCGCCTACCTGCAGTACTCGTCGGGCTCGACCCGGGTACCGGCCGGCGTGGAGATCACGCACCGGAACCTGACCGCGAACGTGGCCCAGCTGTGCGCCACGATGACCGGCGGGCGGCGCGAGTTCACCGCGGTGAACTGGCTGCCGCTGTTCCACGACATGGGCCTGCTGTCGATGGTGGCGGTACCGCTGTGGGGCGGTACCGACTCGGTGCTGTTCGACCCGGCCGCGTTCCTGATGCGCCCGGTCCGCTGGCTGCGGCTGCTGCACGGGCGGTCGGACGCGTACACCTGCGCGCCGAACTTCGCGTACGACTACTGCGTGCGCCGGCTCAAGGCACCCGAGCTGGCCGGCCTGGACCTCAGCGGCGTGTTCGTCTGGCTCAACGGCGCCGAACCGGTGCTGCCCGGCACCATCGAGCGGTTCACCGCCCTGCTGCGCGGCGCGGGTACCGGGATGGACCCGCGGGCCATGTGCGCGGCGTACGGGCTGGCCGAGGCGACCGTGTTCGTGACCGGGGACCGGCTGGACCGGGTACCCACCGCAACGAGATTCGACACCCACCAGCTCAGCGCCGGCGCGGCCCTGCCCACCGCGGCGGCCACCGCCGGAACCACGCTGGTCGCCTGCGGCCGCGCGGCCGGGCAGCAGCTGGTGATCGCGGACCCGGAGACCGGGATGGCGCTGCCGCCCGGGCGGGTCGGCGAGATCTGGGTGCACGGGCCGAACGTGGCCCGCCGGTACTGGCGCCAGCCGGAGCGCAGCGCGCAGGTCTTCGGCGCGGTGCTGCACGGCCTGCGGCCGGGCAACGCGCCGGCCGGGCCGTGGCTGCGCACCGGGGACCTGGGCGTGCTGCACGGTGGCGACCTCTACGTCACCGGGCGGATGAAGGACCTGCTGATCGTCGCCGGGCGCAACCACTACCCGCAGGACATCGAGGCCACGGTCGCCGCGGCCAGTCCGGCGGTGGGTCGGGTGGCGGCGTTCACGGTGCCTCTGGACGGGCAGGAGCGTGTGGTGGTGGTGGCCGAGCGGGCCCGCGTGGAGCGCGGCGCCTGGCGGCCGGGGGAGATCGCGCGGGAGGCGCGCCGGGCTCTGTGGCAGCGCCACGACCTGGCCCTGCACGATCTGGTACTCGCGCCGACGGGGTCCATCCCGCGCACCACCAGCGGCAAGGTTTCCCGCACCGCGTGCCGCGAGCGGTATCTGGCCGGCGACTTCGCGCCGGCCACCCCGCCCGCCGGCGCCGGTGCGGTCGCGGTGTGCGTGGGGGCGCAACCCGACGCGGCCGCGGACTAGCCGCGGTGCGAGCCCCTTTCGAGGAGTGGTCGATGTCTGACGACCTGCCCGACGATCTTCCGATCGGCGAGGCGCTGGCGAGCTGGCTCGCGCGGCGGTTGGGCCAGGAGCCCGACCAGATCGACCGGGACTGCCCGCTGGTCGAGTTCGGTGTGTCCTCTGTGGAGGCTGTCGAACTGGCCGGCCGGCTGGAGCAGCGGCTGGGCCGCTCGCTGCCGGCCACGCTGCTGTGGGAGTACCCGACGATCAACGCCATCGCGCGTGCCCTGGAGGACCCGTCCGAGCCCGCGCCGGCCGAGCAGACGAGGGTACCCCGGCAGCTGGACGCGGCCCCGATCGCGGTGGTGGGGCTGGGTTGCCGGTTCCCCGGTGCGAACGGGCCGGAGCAGCTGTGGCAGCTGCTGCTGGACGGGACGGACGCGGTGGGTACGGTCCCGCCCGGGCGCTGGCGGCGTACCGGCGGCGCGTCGGTCGAGGCGCTGCTGAACGGGCCCGGCCGCGCCGGCGGGTTCCTGGACGACGTGGCCCGGTTCGACGCCGAGTTCTTCGGCATCACGCCCGGCGAGGCGCGGCTGATGGATCCGCAGCAGCGGCTGCTGCTGGAGGTGGCGTGGGAGGCGCTCGCCCACGCGGCGATCGATCCGGACTCGCTTGCCGGCACCGGTACCGGCGTGTACGTGGGGATCTGCGCCAGCGAGTACGCCCACCTCACCACCGCCGAACTGGACCAGGTGGAGGGCTGGACCGCCACCGGTGGCGCGCTCAGTATCGCCGCCAACCGCCTGTCGTACCTGCTGGACCTGCGCGGACCGAGCATGGCGGTGGACACCGCGTGCTCCTCGTCGCTGGTCGCGATCCACCTGGCCGCCCGGGACCTGCGCAACGGGGAGACGGACCTGGCCCTGGCCGGCGGGGTCAACCTGCTGCTCGACCCGGCGCTGACCGTGGCGTTCGGCCGGGCCGGTGGCCTGGCCAGCGGTGGCCGGTGCCGCCCGTTCGACGCGGGGGCCGACGGCATCGTGCGCGGCGAGGGCTGCGGGGTGGTGGTACTCAAGCGGCTGCCGGACGCCCTGCGCGACGGGGACCGGGTACTGGCGCTGCTGCTGGGCGGCGCGGTCAACTCCGACGGCCGCTCCAACGGGCTGGTCGCGCCGAACCCGCGGGCGCAGGAGGCGCTGCTGCGCCAGGCGTACGTGGACGCGGGCTGCGATCCGTCCACTGTGGACTACGTGGAGGCGCACGGCACCGGTACCGCGCTGGGTGATCCGATCGAGGCGGGTGCGCTGGCCGCGGTGTGCGGTGCCGGGCGCCCGGAGGAGCAGCCGCTGCTGATCGGGTCGGTCAAGTCGCACCTCGGCCACCTGGAGGCGGCCGCCGGCATCGCGGGCTTCATCACCGCGGTGCTCGCGCTGCACCACGACACCGCACCGCCGACCCTGCACCTGGAGCGGCCGAACCCGCACATCCCGCTGGCCGACTGGCGGCTGCGGGTGGCGGTGGCGCCCGAGCCGCTGGCCGCGTACGGGCGCCCGGCCCGGGCCGGGGTCTCCGGCTTCGGCTTCGGCGGTACCAACGCGCACCTGGTGCTGGAGGCGTACCAGCTGGGAGGCACCGGGCCGGCTGGCACCGCCGGGCTGGCCGGCTCGGCTACCCAGGCCCTCCCGTCGGTGACCGTGCTGGCCGACCGGGACCTGGACCGGGTACGCGACCAGGCCAGCGGGCTGGCCCGCTGGCTCGCGGCA
>DATEJJ010000956.1:0-2623 GCA_035278125.1 Rugosimonospora sp. | reverse complement strand
CTCGGCCCGCGAGCTGCTGGCCCGCGTCGAAGCAGTGCTGCGCCGCTCGGTGGATAGGCCGCCCGAGGTGGCCGGCGCCCGGCTGGGCGTGAACCTGTCCCACTCCGGCGCGCTGGGCGCGGTCGCGGTGACCGCCGGCCGCCCGGTCGGGGTGGACGTGCAGCACCTCACCCCGGCGGTGGACCCGGTGCGGATGGCGCGCCGGTACTTCCCGCCGGCCGAGGCGGGCTGGGTGGCGGAGGTGGCCGGTGCGGCGGAGCGGCTGCGCCGGTTCACCGCGCTGTGGGCGCGCAAGGAAGCCTGCGTCAAGGCGTCCGGCGCCCGGCTGATGCAGGGCATGCGGCTGCCGGTACGCGAGGCGGGGCTGGTACCCGGCGAGCAGGGTCCCTGGCTGGTGACCGACGTGCCGGTACCCGACGGGTTCCACGGCGCGCTCGCGCTGCGCGGTACCGCGGGCTTCCGGGTACGCACGCGGTGGCTGGACTGACCTCACGACTCCCGCAGGCTGCGCCCGGTCCTGGCCAGGAACACGTCGTCCAGGCTGGGCCGGTGCAGCTCGATCGAGCCGAGGTCGACGCTGGCCGCGTCCAGCACCCGCATGATGTGCGGGATGGCGGTCGCGCCGTCGTCCACGTACAGCCGCAGCCCGGCCCCCTCGACGGTCTCCAGCCGGCGCACGAACGCCTGCCCGCCCAGCAGCGTGGCCGCCTGCGGCGCCGCGCCGTTGACGCCGACCAGGACCACGTCTCCGGTGATCTCCCGCTTGAGCCGCTCCGGCGTGCCCTCGGTGACGATCAGCCCGTGGTCGATGATGGCGACGCGGTCGCAGAGGGCGTCGGCCTCCTCCAGGTAGTGGGTGGTGAGGAAAATGGTCATGCCGGCGGCGCGCAGCCGGCGTACCTCGTCCCACATGTGCGCCCGGCTCTGCGGGTCCAGGCCGGTGGTGGGCTCGTCCAGGAACAGCACCCTGGGCTCGTGGATGACGCCCAGCGCGATGTCCAGCCGGCGCCGCTGCCCGCCGGAGTAGGTGCGGCAGCGGCGGTCGGCGTACTCGCTCAGCTCGAACGCGGCCAGCACCCGCCCGGTCCGCCGCTGTGCCTCCACTTTGGACAGCCCGTACATGCGGGCGTGCAGCACCAGCTCCTCGCGCGCGGTGACGTCGTCGGTGGTGCTGCCGCCCTGGGCGACGTAGCCGACGCGGCGGCGTACCCCGGCCGGATCCGCGCGCAGGTCGGCGCCGGCGATGACCGCGCTGCCACCGTCCGGGGTGAGCAGCGTGGCCAGCATCTGGAGAGTGGTGGTCTTGCCGGCGCCGTTGGGGCCGAGGAAGCCGAAGATCTCGCCCTCGGCCACACCCAGGTCGATCCCGCGCACCGCCTCGACCACGGTGGTCCGGCGGCGGTGCCTGGTCCGGAAAGCCTTGCGCAGCCCCGAGGTGGTAATCATGGCGACTCCCTTCGCGCGCGTCCTCACCGTACAAGCCCCGCCCTCGCAGCGCGGTGGAGAATCGCTGGGAACGGGCGCCGCGATACCGCCGCGCGGCCGCGATTCGCGCTACGGTCGCTTATGACCCGGACGCTGCTCGACCAGCTGCGGGAAATGCTGTGCGCGGCAACGGGTTCGGACGCCGGCTGGGCGGCGGGTATCGGCCCGCACAGCCGGCTGGAGGACGACCTCGGGCTGGACAGCCTGGAGGTGGCCCGGCTGGGCGAGCTGCTGGGTGCGCGCTTCGGTCCGGCCGTGGACCTGCCGGGGTACCTGGCCGGGCTGGAGCTGGACCAGCTGCTCGCGCTGACCGTCGGGGACCTGGTCGGGCTGGTGGCGGGATGAGCCGTTTCCTGTTCGTGGTACCGCCGCTGGCCGGGCACGCGTACCCGGCGGTGGCGATCGCGGACGCGCTGGGCGCGCTGGGGCACGAGGTGGCCTGGGTGGGTACCGAGCCGTTCCTGCGGCCGCTCGTGGGCGACCGGGCCACCATCCACGGCACCGGCATGCGACCGTACCGGGGGCAGCGGGACCGGGGACTGCGGGCCATCAAGGCGCTGTGGGACGGGTTCGTGCTGCCGTACGCGCGGTTCACCCTCCCGTCCGTCCGCCGGGCCGTGCTCGCGTACCGGCCGCACCTGGTGGTCACCGACCAGCACGCGCTCGCGGGGGCACTGGTCGCCGCCCGGCAGGGGGTACCGTGGGCGACGCTGGCGCCGCAGGCGATGGAGCTGGTCCGTCCACTCGCGACACTGCCCAAGGTGGAGCAGTGGATCGGCGGGCGGCTGGCCGCGCTCAGCACGGAGTGCGGGCTCGGCACCGGGTTCGACCCGCGCTTCTCCCCGCACCTGGTCCTCGTGTTCAGCTGCGCCGCGCTGCTCGGCCCGGTCGCGCTGCCCCGCAACGTGGTTCTGGTCGGCGCGGTGCTCGGGTCGCGCCGGGGCGAGCCCGACCCGGTGCCACCCGACCCGGGCCGGCGGACCGTGCTGGTCACCATGGGCACGCTCGCACCCGACCTGGCCCGCGACTTCTACCCGCGGGTGCTGGGCGCGCTGGCGCCGCTGGGCGACCGGGTCCGCGCGGTGCTGGTCGCGCCGCCGGAGGCGGTACCCGCGCCACCACCGCACGTGCGGGTCGT
>DATEJJ010000955.1:0-5198 GCA_035278125.1 Rugosimonospora sp. | reverse complement strand
GCCGCCGCGTTCCCGCAGTGGGCCGCGACCGCGCCGGCGCAGCGGGCCGCCACGCTGCACCGCGTCGCCGACGGCATCGAGCGCCGGCTGGCCGACCTGGCCCAGGTCGAGACCCGCGACAACGGTTCCCTGCTGCGCTCGCACCGCCGCGGCGTGATGCCCCGGGTGGCGCACAACTTCCGGTTCTTCGCCGACCACCTGCTCGCCCTGGCCCACGAGGACCTGGACACGCGCGGCCACCGCAACCACGTCTCCTGGGATCCGGCCGGGGTGTGCGCGGTGGTCACCCCGTGGAACGCGCCGCTGATGCTCGCCACCTGGCGCATCGCGCCCGCGCTGGCGGCCGGCAACACGGTGGTGGCCAAGCCGCCGGAGTGGGCGCCGCTGACCGCCTCGCTGCTCGCCGACATCACCGCCGAGGCCGGGCTGCCGGACGGCGTGTTCAACGTGGTGCAGGGCCTGGGCGCCGAGGCGGGTGCGGCGCTCGTGGCCGACCCGGCGGTGCGGCGGATCAGCTTCACCGGTTCGGTACCCACCGCGCGCCGCATCGGCGCCGCGGCCGCAGCCAACGTCACCCCGGTCTCCTTCGAGCTGGGCGGCAAGTCGCCGCTGCTGGTGTTCGCCGACGCCGACCTCGACCTGGCCGTGGACCTCGCGGTGGAGCAGTTCGACAACGCCGGCCAGGTCTGCCTGGCGGCGGTACGGCTGCTGGTGCAGGAGGAGATCGCGGCCGAGTTCCGGGCGCGGCTGCTGGCCCGGGCGGCCGGCCTGCGGCAGGGCGATCCGTTCGATGAGTCGACGGATCTCGGCCCGCTGGTCTCGCGTACCCACTTCGAGCGGGTGGACGGCTTCGTGCGCCGGGCCCGGGAGGCGGGCGCCACCGTGCTGCTGGGCGGCGGGCCGGACGAGGAGCTGGGCGGGCTGTACTACCGCCCGACCATCCTCGCGGACGCGCCGGCCGGCAGCGAGATCCTCACCGAGGAGGTGTTCGGGCCGGTACTCACGCTACAGACCTTCGGGTCCGAAGTGGACGGTGTGGCGCTGGCCAACGACACCCGGTACGGGCTGGCGGCAACGCTGGTGACCGGCGACCGGGCGCGGGCGCAGCGGGTGTCCGGGCAGCTCCACGCCGGTACCGTCTGGGTCAACTGCTTCTTCGTCCGCGACCTGCGCGCCCCGTTCGGCGGCAACGGGCGGTCCGGCATCGGGCGCGAGGGCGGCACCTGGTCGTTCGACTTCTACTGCGACGTGAAGAACAGCGTGTTCGCACCGGGAGGGTGGCGCGGTCATGGGTGAGGTGGTGGGCGCCGGGCTGCTGGCGCATGTCCCGACAATCATGCTGCCGCCGGCCGAGCGGCTGGAGGAGAACAACGGTCGCGAGATCAGCCTGGTACCCGGCCTGCGCCGGCTGCGCGCCGAGGTCTTCGAGCGGCTGGACTACGACACCGTGGTGGTACTCGACTCGCACTGGGCCACCACGGTCGAGTTCGTGGTATCCGCGCAGCAGCGCCGGGCCGGGCTGTTCACCTCGGACGAACTCCCGCGCGGCATGGTACGCATCCCGTTCGACTACCCGGGCGACCCGGAGCTGGCGCACGCCCTCGCCGAGCGCGGCGACAAGTACGGCACCTGGATCACCGCGATCGACGACGCGTACCTGCCGGTGCACTACGCCACCATCAACCTGTGGAAGTACCTGGGCGACGGGCTGCCGGACCGGCGCTGGGTCTCCATCGGCGTGTGCCAGACCGCGGACACCGAGGACTACCTGCGGGTGGGACGGGCGCTCGCGGACGCCGTCGCCGCGGTGGACCGCTCGGTGCTGCTCGTCGCGTCCGGCGCGCTGTCGCACACGTTCTGGCCGTTGCGGCAGATCCGCGACCACGGCGCGGCCGACATCGAGCACATCTTCACGCCCGAGGCGGCCGCCGCGGACCTGGAGCGGATCGGCTGGTTCGAGCGCGGCGAGCACGCCCGGGTGCTGGACACGATGCCGGAGTTCCTGCGCTTCCGGCCGGAGGCGCGGTTCGGGCACTACCTCATGCTGGCCGGCGCGCTCGGCGGGCAGGCGTGCACCGCGCCCGGGCGGCGGTTCAGCGAGTACGAGAACTCGGTGGGTACCGGCCAGGTGCACCTGTGGTTCGACCGTCCGGCCGCCGGCTGGACCGCGTAACCGTTCAGGCCAGCTCGGCGCGGTAGCGGGCGGCGGCGGCCACCGCGCCACGGCCGCCGAGCGCGGCCACGCCGACCAGGCGGCCGTCGCGGTGGTACCCGACGAGCAGGTCGCCACCGTCCACACCGGACAGTGGGCGTACGTCGTCGAGGCCCAGCGCGGGCGCGCCGAAGGACTGCAGGCGGTGCTCGTACTGGTCACTCCAGAACGACGGCAGCGGCGCGAACGGCGCCGGGTCGAGCCCGCCGCCGGTGAGCCCGGCGTAGAGGGTACGCGCGGCCCGCTTGGCCGTATCGGTGGGGATGCTCCAGTGCTCCACCCGCCGCGGTACGGAGTCGTAGCGCGCGTTCGGGAAGCGGGCCACATCGCCCACCGCGACCACATGGGACAGTCCCTCGACCCGGAGGTGCCCGTCGCAGCACACGCCGTCGGAGAGGTCCAGCCCGTTGCCGGCCAGCCAGTCCACATTGGGCACCGAGCCGACCGCCTCCAGCACCACGTCACCCGGGACCCCGGTGCCATCGCTCAGCACCACACCGTCCACAGTGTACCGTTCGACACCCCGGCTCAGCAGGAAACGTACGCCGCGCTCCTCGTGCCGGCGCAGCAGCTCGGTGGCGAGCAGCTCGCCCAGCGCCGCCACCATGGGCAGCGGCAACGGGTCCACCACCGTCACCTCGGCGCCGAGGGTACGCGCGGTCGCGGCGACCTCGCAGCCGATGAAGCCGGCGCCCACCACCGCCAGCCGGGTACCTTCGCGGGTGACCGCCGCGCGCAGCGCCACCGCGTCGTCGAGCGTGCGCATCACGTGCCGACCGTCGGCCGGACCCGGGCAGCGCAGCCGGCGCGGGCGCAGCCCCGTGGCCACCACCAGCCCGTCGAACTCCACCCGCTCGCCACCGGCCAGCGTGACCGTACGCCCGGCGAGGTCCGCCGCGACCGCGGGCGTACCCAGCCGCCAGACCGCGTCCGCGATACTGGCGCGGGGCCGGAACGCCAGCGTCTCGAACGCGGCGGACCCGGCAAGGGCCTCTTTGGACAGTGGCGGCCGGTTGTAGGGCATGTGCTTCTCGGCGCCGATCAGCACCAGCTCGCCGGTCCAGCCCGCGGCACGCAGCTGCTCGGCCGCGCGCAGCCCGCCCAGGGACGCGCCGACCACCAGGATGCGGCCGGGCACGCTCAGTCCTCCAGCCGGATCGCCTGCAGTGGGCAGACGTCGACCGCCTCCTCCACCGCCTCGCGCAGCGCCTCGTCCGGCTCGGCCACGTAAGCGAGGTGGCCCGACGGATCGATCTGGAAGACCTCGGGTGCGGCGAACGCGCACTGGCCGTGGTCCTGGCACTTGCTCATGTCGACGACGACGCGCATGGGTTCTCCTTTACCGGCGGATGGGGGCCCGGACGCCGCGGAACTCCCAGTCGCCGCCGAGGGCCGTGGAGACGACCTCCTCCGACTCGCTGGGCTGCGCGCCGAAGCCGGCGGCGACGGGGACCGGTCCGGCCACGACGTGGTTGGTGAGCCGGCCCAGCCCCTCGACCTCCACCTCCACCACGTCACCGGGCCGCACCGGGCGGGAGTTGGCGGGCGTACCCGAGAGCAGGACGTCGCCCGGGTACAGCGTGATGGTGCGCGCGATGTCGGCCACCAGGTAGTGCATGTCCCAGGTCATCTCGTCGGTGGAGCCGTCCTGGGCGACCGCGCCGTTGACGTACGTGCGCAGGCGCTTGCCGTGGAAGTCCCAGTCGGTGACCAGCCCCGGGCCCAGCGGGCAGAGCGTGTCGGACCCCTTGACGCGCAGCATCGAACCGGCGTCGGTGTCCCGGAAGTCGTGCAGCCCGAAGTCGTTGGCCACGGTGTACCCGGCGATGTAGGCGCCCGCCTCGTCCGGCGTGACGCTCCGGCAGGTGCGGCCGATGACGATACCGACCTCGCCCTCGTAGTTGAGGTACCGGCAGCCCTCCGGCCGTACCACCGCGCCCCGGTGCGCGTTCAGCGCGGAGGTGGGCTTGTGGAAGTAGGTGGGCGCGGGTGGCAGGGTGGCCTGGAACTCCTCGACCCGGCTGCGGTGGTTCAGGTGTACGGCGACGATCTTCGTCGGTACCACCGGGGGCAGGTGTACCGCGTCCCGCGCGGCGACCCGCCGGCCGTCCCGGGCGACCAGCTCCGCGCCGTCGCGGACCACCTCGGTCACCGCGCCGTCCAGCAGGATCCTGCGGTACTCGGGCATCCGGCTCCCACTCCTCAAGTCGTTTGGCTCCAAATGATATAGGGTGGTGCCGTGACCGGACAAGGCCAGCACCGCCCCCTCGTCGCGCTGCCGGCCCGCTTCTCGACCGGCGCCACGGCCCTACGCTACGCGGCCGAGGTGGCGGCGCGTGCCCTCGTGGCGGCGGTGTTCCGCGCGGGCGGCGAGCCGTGGCTGGTCCACCCGCACGCCCCCGGCGGTACGGCGGACGCGACCGAGGTGGCCGCCCGCCTGTCCCGCTGCGACGGCCTGCTGCTGCCCGGCGGCGGGGACGTGGCACCGCACCGGTACGCCTCGACCGAGGTGCACGAGAGCGTGTACGACACGGACGACGAGCAGGACGGGTTCGACCTCGCCGCGGCCCGGTACGCGCTGGACGCCGGCCTGCCGGTGCTGGCGGTCTGCCGCGGGCTGCAGGTGGTGAACGTGGCGCTCGGCGGCTCCCTGCACCAGCACGCGGCGGTACACCGCCATCTGGTGCACCCGGTGAACCTGGCGCCCGGCTCGCGGCTCGCGGCGATCTGCGGGGCGCCGTCGGTGGCGGCGTCGTGCTACCACCACCAGGCGGTGGACCGGCTCGGTGCCGGGCTGCGCGCGGCCGCGTGGGCGGCCGACGGCACGGTGGAGGCGCTGGAGCTTGAGCCGGCGCGGGGCTGGTTCGCGGCGGTGCAGTGGCACCCCGAGGACACCGCCGCCCAGGACCCGGCCAACCAGCGCCTGTTCGACGCGCTCGTCACGGCATCCCGGGACCGCCGCTGACGTGTCACTGCCGGCGGCGGC
>DATEJJ010000954.1:0-11387 GCA_035278125.1 Rugosimonospora sp. | reverse complement strand
GCGGTACCTCGGCGGCTCGACCGGCGGCGCGGTGCTGCTCGCGGTGATCGCGGCGGTGGCGTTCGCCACCATCCTGGCCGTGGTCGCTGGGCTCACCCTGGCGTCGTCCTCCAGCGTGGCGCACGACCTGTACGCCCACGTGGTCAAGCGGGGCCAGACCAGCGAGCGCGACGAGGTGAGCGTGGCCCGGTACGCGGCGGTCGGCATCGGCGCCGTCGCCATCGTGCTGGCCGTCTTCGCCCGCGGCCTCAACGTGGCGTTCCTGGTCGCCGTGGCGTTCGCCATCGCCGCGTCGGCCAACCTGCCGGCCATCCTCTTCTCGCTGTTCTGGAAGCGGTTCAACACGCGGGGCGCGCTGTGGGGCATCTACGGCGGCCTGATCTCCGCGGTACTGGTGGTGCTGCTCTCGCCGATCTGCTGGGGCGGGTCGAGCAGCGCGCTGGCACCGGCCAAGCTGACCGCGGCCCAGGCGGCGGACTGCGGGGTACCGGTGACCTCCACCAAGGTGAACAACGCGACAGCGCTGTTCAGCTGCACCACACCGGCGCCCATCCCGTTCAGCAACCCGGGTCTGATCTCGATCCCGCTCGGGTTCCTGCTGGCCGCGGCCGGCGCGCTGACCTCGCGCGAGTCCGACAGGCAGAAGTACGCGGAGCTGGAGGTCCGGTCCCTGACCGGCGCCGGCGCCCACTGAGCCCCGGTCCGGAGGGGCGCGACAAGGTGGTCGCGCTCCTCCGGAAAGGTGGGCGCACTAGGGTGGGCGCATGGCAGTTGCACAACGGTACGGGCAGGGGCACCGCATCCTCGTGACCGGCGGTGCGGGGTTCGTACCGTCGCACCTCGTCGACCGGCTGGTCGAGCGCGGTGCGAGCGTGGTGGCGGTGGACAACTTCGTCACCGGCTCCAAGGAGAATGTGGCGCACCTGGCGGACAATCCGCGCTTCACGCTGGTGGAGGCGGACGTGTCCGAGGGCCTGCCGGTACACGATCCGGCGCTGGCCGGCCGGTTCGACGCCATCCTGCACCTCGCCTCGCCGGCCAGCCCGACCGACTTCGCGGTGCTGCCGGTGGAGATCCTCCGGGTCGGCTCGGTGGCCACCCTGCACCTGCTGGAGCGGGCCCACGCCGACGGTGCCCGCTTCCTGCTCGCCTCCACCTCCGAGGTGTACGGAGACCCGCTGGTACACCCGCAGCCGGAGACGTACTGGGGCAACGTCAACCCCAACGGCGTGCGCAGCGTGTACGACGAGGCGAAGCGGTTCGCCGAGGCGGCGACGATGGGGTACCACCGCGCGCGGGGGGTGGACGTGGCCATCGTGCGGATCTTCAACACGTACGGCCCCCGGATGCGCCCCGACGACGGCCGCGCGATCCCCACCTTCATCGCCCAGGCGCTGCGCGGCGAGCCGATCACGGTGCACGGCACCGGTACCCAGACCCGCTCCATCTGCTACGTGGACGACCTGGTGACCGGCATCCTCGCGCTGCTCGACTCGACCGAGACCGGCCCGATCAACTGCGGCACCGAGCACGAGATGACCATGCGCGAGCTGGCCGAGACGATCGTGGCGTTGACCGGCTCCCGGTCGCCTGTGAGCTACGTCACCCGTGGCCAGGACGACCCCGAGCGGCGCCGCCCCGACCTCACGCTCGCCCGTTCCCTGCTCGGATACGAGCCGGTGGTGGTACCCGAGGACGGGCTGCGCCGGACCATCGAGTACTTCCGCGCGAAGCTCTGAGCCATCGACGCTCGCAGCTGCCGACTCCCCAGAATGTGCCGCCCCCGGTCCGGATTGCCGGGTGCGTTGGCATCCGGTCCGTACCCTGAGGAACATGTTCGCATCTGCAACACCGTCGGGTAGGGCTCAGATCCCGGGCATGGCGCGGAGCGCCGACCCCGCGGGCCGGGTCTCCGGCCGCGCCACTCTCCCCGGCACCTCGGCCGGGCGGCCCCCCTACCGGGTGGACGGGGGCGGGCAGTACGGCACGCCGGCGCCGGGCGGGCCCGGTGGGCGGCCACCGGGGCGGACCGGGCAGGGTGGCCAGTACCGGGGGCGGCCCCGGCCGAAGTGGGGGCGGATCGGGCTGGTCCTGGCCGCGGTGGTGGCGCTCGTGGTCGCCGGCATCACGATCTTCACGTACCAGTACGCGCACCACCTCGACGCGCAGGTCGCGCGCATCGACCCGTTCTCCGGGATCACCGGTAACCGGCCGGACAAGCTCGTGGACGGCGCGATGAACGTGCTGGTCCTCGGCAGCGACTCGCGCAACCCGGACAGCACCGCCAACAGCCGGACCGACACCATGATCCTGATGCACGTCCAGGCGGACCACAAGCACGCCTACCTGATCTCGATCCCCCGGGACAGCTACGTGTACATCCCGAAGAGCCCGACCAACCCGAACCAGGGCGACACCTACTCGAAGATCAACTCCGCGTACGCCTGGGGCGGGGCCACGCTCGCGGTCGAGGCGGTGGAGAAGCTCACCGACGTGCGTATCGACCACGTCGTGATGATCGACTTCAGCGGCTTCCAGCAGGTGACCGACGCGCTCGGCGGCGTGGACATGTACGTGGACCAGACGATCACCTCGATCCACCCGCCGCACCGCGTCTTCACCAAGGGCAATCACCACTTCACCGGGGCGCAGGCGCTGGACTACGTGCGGCAGCGGTACCAGTTCGCGGACGGGGACATCACCCGGGAGAAGCACCAGCAGGAATTCATGAAGGCGATCATGGATAAAGCGGTGAGTAGCGGTACGATCACCAATCCGTCGCGGCTCAACGCGTTCCTGCAGTCGGTCACCAAGGCGGTCACCGTCGACAAGGACCTCTCGGTCTTCAATACGCTCTGGGACTTCCACAGCCTCACCAGCAAGGACCTCACGTTCATGACGGCGCCGTTCAGCGGCTTCGGCAATCGCAACGGGGAGAGCGTGGTGCTGCTGGACGCGACCAAGGACAAGGCTCTGTTCAGTGCGGTCGCGCACGACACGGTGGCTCAGTACCGGTCCGGTAGTGGCGGCTGACCCGGAGATCACCGATTACCCTTCGGTTAATAGAACCGTCATGATGCGAACTATGCTCGACATGCCCCATTTTCTTCTTGGTCATTAATGAAGCGGGCCTCGCATGGCTGAACTCGCGATCGTAGAGTTGCTTGTCAGCTGTCAAGCGTCGCCCGACTGCAGTGCGGTAAGGAGCCGGCTTTGGAATACGCGTCCGGTGCGGTCCTCCAGGCTTCGCGTGGTGACGACGACCCGCCTCACGGCTGGCCGCCGTCGGGCGGGAAGAAGCGCGGGCGGGATCCACGGTGGGCGCAGCTGCTGGTGATCTTCGGCGCGCTGCTGATGATGGGCGCCGGCGGCGCGATCGTGGTCGAGAAGGTCGCGATCAGCGAGGCCACCCGGAACATCAAGCAGCAGGACCTGCTCGGCGACCAGGGCGTGCAGAGCCAGAACAAGGGCCACGTCACGATCAACGGGGCCAAGAACATCCTGCTGGTCGGGCTGGACAACCGGCCGGGCCAGAACCCCAACGATCTGGTCCGCGCGGACTCGATCATCGTGCTGCACATCGCCGCCTCGCACGACCGGGCGTACCTGATCTCGATCCCGCGCGACACCTGGGTGCACATCCCCGCGTTCACCAAGACCAAGTTCCAGGGCCAGGACGATAAGATCAACTCTGCCTTCGCGTACGGGAACACGAACGGTGGCGGGCCGGCCGGCGGGGTCGAGCTGCTCGCGAAGACGATCAAGACGCTCTGGAACATCAGCTTCGACGCGGCCGCGATCGTGGACTTCACCGGCTTCCAGAAGGTGGTCAACGTCCTCGGTGGCGTGTGCATGACGATCGACGAGAAGACGATCTCGGTACACATCGGGACGAACAACAAGACCGGCCGGTACGCCATGCCGTACAAGATCAGCGCGACCACGGGCCGGGTGGAGTACAAGGTGCCCGGGACGACGCCGAAGGTGTACGAGAAGGGCTACCAGTGCCTGCAGCCCTGGGAGGCGCTGGACTTCGTACGCCAGCGGGAACTGCTGCCCAACGGTGACTATGACCGCGAGCGGCACCAGCAGCAGTTCATCAAGGCGATCTTCAAGAAGATCCTCAGCGCCGACACGCTGACCAACCCGATCAAGCTGAACAAGGTGCTCGCCGTGGTGGGCCAGTCCATGACGGTCAGCACGGGCGGCATCAGCATCGCGGACTGGGCCTTCGCGATGCGCAACATCGGCGCCAACGACATGGTCACCATCAAGACCAACAACGGGACGTTCCACAAGTCCACGGTGAACTCGGGTGCCGAGGCGCTCGACGACAACACGCTGGCCCTGCTCGGGGCGGTACGCGACGACGCCGTCGACCAGTTCGTCCTCGACCACCCGACCCTGGTGACAAAGTCCTGACCCGGTACCCCGGCGGTCACGTAACCTGAAAGAGGTTACCGGCACCGGGGTACGGGGGGCGCCACGGCTACCACGGAGATCTCAGGGGACTCCCCACCGGCTGCGCCCGAGGGGGAGCCGCCTCCGCGCGCCCGGGCCGGGCTGCCGCTGTGGACCAGGCTGCTGATCGGCTTCGGGGTGGCGCTCGTACTGGTCTCCGGCGGCACCGTCGTCGGGCTGAAGCTGCTGGTCAACCGCTGGGACGCCACGGTCACCAGGGCGCCGCTGCTGGACCCGAGCGCCCGCGCCTCCGCCCCGGACACCGGTGGCGGCTTCGTGCAGACCTCGCTCACCGGGCCGCTCAACTACCTGCTGCTGGGCTCCGACGCGCGGGCGAACGACCCGGCCAACGGCCAGCGCTCCGACACGATCATCGTGGTGCACGTGCCGGCCACCATGGACCGGGCGTACCTCATCTCCATCCCGCGCGACCTGCGGGTGTCGATACCCGCCGACCCGGCGCACAACTTCCGCGGCGGTACCCAGAAGATCAACGCCGCATTCAACTACGGCGGCGGGGGTATCGGCGGCTTCCAGCTGCTGTCCCGGACGCTGACCAGGCTGATCGGCATCAGGTTCGACGGCGCCGCGATCATCGACTTCAGCGGCTTCCAGAAGGTCGTCGGGATCATGGGCGGCGTCGACATGTGCGTCGACCAGCTGACCCGGTCGGTACACACGCGCGCGGTGTACAAGCCGGGCTGCCAGCACCTCGCCGCGTGGCAGGCGCTGGACTACGTGCGCCAGCGGGAGACCCTGCCCAACGGCGACTACGACCGGCAACGGCACCAGCAGCAGTTCCTCAAGGCGCTGTTCACCGAGGCGCTCAGCAGCGGGGTGGCGACCAACCCGCTCAAGCTGGACGAGATCATCCGCGCGGTGGGCAGCTCGCTGACCGTGGACACCAACGGGGTACCGCTGGAGCAGTTGGTGTTCTCGCTCCGCTCGGTACTGCCGTCCACCCTGGCCGGCATCAAGCTCCCGTCGTACCCGGCGATGCTCGGCGGCATCAGCTACGTGCTGCCCACCTCCGGTGCCACCGCCCTGTACCACGCGATCGCCACCGATACGGTCGACACCTGGCTGACGTCCAACCAGACCTGGGTGAACCGCCTCTCCTGAGCCGCGCGGGCGGAGGCCCCGCGGGCCATTATCCTTTCTGCCCGTGCAACCGCTCGTCTTCGCGCACCGCGGATCCTCCGCGGAACTGCCCGAGCACACGCTGGGTGCGTACCTGCGGGCGATCGCGGAGGGCGCCGACGGCCTGGAGTGTGACGTCCGGCTGACCAACGACGGCCACCTGGTCTGCCTGCACGACCGGCGGCTGGAGCGCACCAGCAACGGCCGCGGGCTGGTCAGCGAGCACACCCTGGCCGAACTGGACCGGCTGGACTTCGGCTCGTGGCACCCGGGCTTCCCCGAGTCGGCCGACGAGCTGATCCTCGACCGGCCCGACCCGGCCGGCCGGGCCACCGTGCTGACCCTGGACCGGCTGCTGTCCGCGGCGGCCGCGGCCAACCGCCCGATCCGGCTGCTGATCGAGACCAAGCACCCCACGCGGTTCGGCGGGGAGGTGGAGGAGCGGCTGGTCGCGGTGCTGCGCGGGTACGGCATGGACCGGCCGGACCCGGGTGGGGTGAGCGTCACGGTGATGTCGTTCTCGGTCACCGCCGTCCGGCGGGTGCGGGAACTCGCCCCGGAGCTGCCCACCGTGCTGCTGCTGGAGCTGCTCCCGCCGTGGCTGCGGGACGGCCGGCTGCCGGCGGGGGTACGCATCGCGGGCCCCGGCGTCCGGCTGCTGCGCGCCCGGCCCTGGCTGGCCGGGCGGCTGCACCGGCAGGGCAACCAGCTCTACGTGTGGACCGTCAACGAACCGGCCGACCTGGACCTGGTGCTCGGCCTGGGCGCGGAGGGCATCATCTCCGACCGCCCACGCTTCGTGCTCGACCGCCTGGGCCGCTGACGTGGTGCCGCTGACGTGGTGTCGCTGACCTGGTGACGCGCTGGCGTGGTAAGGCCGGCGGTAACCCGGTTGGGCTACCCACGCCGGCCGCGCCACGGCAGACTTCGCTGCATGGCCGTGCTCGCTTCGGGTGTCCTACCGCCGCCTCGCGAGCGCGCGGGCGAGGAGGCGGCGTGACGGAGACGGACGGGCTCTTCGCCGAGCTGACCACGCTGACCGACATGGTCAACGCGGGCGACTCGGGCCTCGGAGCACTGCAGTACCTCGTCGAGCTGACCCAGCGCACCCTCGGCGCGCTCGGCGCGTCGTTCGCCGAGTACGGGCCGGGCGGCGGCCGGGTGATCGCGGCCAGCGGCGCGTCCACCTGGGCCGTCGGGCGCTGGGTGGACCCGGGTGACCCGGCCGTGATCGACATCCTCGGGCAGGGCCGGCTGATGGAGGTGGGCATCGACGAGCTGCCCGGTGACCTGCCGGTGCACATGTTCGGGCGGGGCGCCGGCCGGATGGTCGCCGCCCGCGCGGAGCTGACCGGGCAGTTGCTCGGCAGCCTGCACGCGTACCTGCCGGAGGGCGTCGAGCCGACCCCGCTGCACCGCTCGGCGATCTCCTTCTACGCCTCGTTCGCGGTGCACCTGTACGGCGACAACCGTGGCCTGCCGCTGTACGGGGGCAGCCCGGCCGTGGCCTCGCTGGCCGACGCGCTGGCGGTACTCGGGCCGGGCGGGGAGGTACGGTCCTGGAACCCGGCCGCCGCCCTGCTCACCGGGCGCTCCGCGGCCAGCGTGCTCGACCGCCCCTTCCCCCTGCCGGTACCCCGGCCCGGCCAGGTGCTCGAACACCGGCTGCCGGACGGCCGCTGGGTACAGCTGCTCGCCACCGAGCTGCCGGCCAGCGACGCCCGGGTGATCACGCTGCGGGACGTGACCGAGGTGCAGCGCCAGGAGTCGTCCCGGGATCTGTTCGCGTCGGTGACCAGTCACGAGCTGCGGACCCCGGTGACGGTGATCAAGGGGTACGCGGACACGCTGGCCGACCACTGGGACTCTCTGGACGAGGCGGGCCGGCGGGACGCGGCGGTACGGCTGCGGCAGCGCGCCAGCGAGCTGGCCCGGCTGGTGGAGCGCCTGCTCGCCGCGGTCGGGGACGGTTCGCTGGCCGCCCAGGCCAGCCCGCCCGTGCCGTTCGACCTTGGCGACGCGCTGCGGGCGGGCGTGGCGGAACTCCCGGGGGACCTGCGCCGGGTGGTACGCCTGAGCCTGCCCGAGCCGCTGCCGAAGGTGCTCGGTGAGCGGGCCGGGATCGCCACCGTACTGTCCGAGTTGATCACGAACGCGGTGAAGTACTCGCCGCCGGGCAGCCCGGTGGAGGTTACTTCGGTGGTGGACGCGCGCTCGGTCGGGTTCCGGGTCTCCGACCGGGGTATCGGTGTCCTGGCGGCGCACGTGGAGCGGGCGTTCGAACGCTTCTGGCAGGCTGAAACCGGCGACCACAGGCGGTACGGTGGGGTTGGCCTGGGGTTGTATCTTGTCAGGCAGATTATGGAGCGACAAAACGGGTGGGTGTCCTTACGTCCACGCGAAAGGGGAGGTACGGTCGCTGAGGTGCGACTGCGCCGCGCCGATTCACTACCGGGGGAGGCATGATCGAACACCAGGAGGCCGACGGTGGCGGGACAACCGCGACCGCCGAGCGTGCCTGGTGCATCGTGGTTCCCCACCACGCCCGCGGCGCCCGGGTCGCCCGCCACCGGCTGGCCGGTGAGCTGCGCGGATCCGTCGGCCCCGAACTCCTCGCCGACGCCGTCGCCATCGTCGCCGAACTCGTCGGCAACGCCATCCGCCACGCCCGGCCGCTGCCCGGCGACGTGATCCGGGTGGCGTGGCGGGTACGCTCCGACGGCGACGGCGAGCACCTGCACGTGCGCGTGACCGACGGCGGTGGTGAGTCCCAGCAGCCGCGCCAGCGCACGGCCGGCGCCGACGCCGTGGACGGGCGGGGCCTGGCGATCGTGGCCGCGCTCGCCGACGAGTGGGGGGTGGAGGGCGACGGCCTCGGGCAGAGTGTCTGGGCGCAGTTGACCTACCTCCGGGATGCCGAGGTTAGGGAGACGGCGTGAGTAAGCGGCGCAAGGCTGCTACCGGTACGCGGACCAGGGAGCGGGTCAAGGACGTGTTCGTGGCCCGGCCGTTCGCCGGTCTGGTGGACGAGCCCGAGTGGATCGCGCTGCGCGAACTCGTCCCCGCCGCCTCCGCGCCGCTGCGGCTCGCGCCCGACCTGGTCGAGCGCTTCGGCGAGCGCGAGGTCACCCTGGCCACCGTGCTGCCCATGGCCATGCCGGCGATGACCAAGCCGGACGGCCGGGTCTTCCTCGGGCTGCAGCGGCACGTGCAGTCCGGCGACGTGTCCCGGGACCTGTCCGCCGCGCTGCTGCGCGCGCTGGAGGTCGAGCCGGGCGAGCAGGTGACGGTACCGGGGCTGCCCGGTGCGGGGCCCCGGCTCCAGGACGTCCTGGTCGACGGGCCGCTGGAGATAACCATGCAGGAGGGGTTCGACTTCTGGCTGGACGAGGGCGCGACCGACGACCCCAACGTGCAGTCGTCGCTGGAGCGGGCGAACGCCTCGATCTACCCGACGGTACGGATGGGTGCCGCGCGCGCCGCGTACTGGTGCCGGGTACCGGACAAGGCGCACGTGCGCTGGGTGCTGTCGGAGGACGAGGAGCCGGCGCTGGACGCGCTGGCCCGGCTCTCCGCCGCCGGTGCGCTGCCGCTCGGCGAGGGTACCCGCTTCGCCGGGATGTTCCGCGCCCACGGCCTGCTGGTACCCGTCTGGGACCTGCCCCGGGACCCGGAGGCGGCCGAATGGGAGGCGCCGCTGGCCGACCTCGCCAAGCGGTTCGGTGAGGCGGTGGCGGGCGCGGAGCCGCTCAGCGCGGCCGAGCGCCGGGCCCGTCAGGGACTGCTGGGGCGCCAGATCACCCTGCGCTGACTGATCGATCAGTAGCACTGCGTTATCGCAAGGTCACCGTGAATGAATGTGCGCTAGGCGTTCATTCGTGCCTCTCCTACTTCTCCGTGTCTATCTGGACACCTACCGTGATGGAACCCGACAAAGTCCATCCGCCACCGGAGGTTCCAGTGACCGGATTCATTGACGCCCGCCAACCGCAGGCGCTCATCCCGGACAGCGGCTACAACCCGCGGCACGCGCTGTTCGAGTCCCCGCGGTCCAACCCACTGGAGTGGGCACGGCGGCGCCGGTCGGACCGCGAGTCCCGCCGAGCCGAGGTGGCGCGCGGGCGCGCCGTCACCAAGCTGACCCGCCTCGGCGAGGCGTGGAAGGTGCTCGACATCCAGGAGATCGGCCTGCTCAACCCGAACACGTTCCTGGCCATCGGGCCGGGCGGGGTGTTCGTGGTGATCGTCAAGCAGCAGGGCCGCAGCCGGGTACGCCTCGCCGGCGACGTGGTGCAGATCGACGGCAAGCGGCCGCAGTACGTGGCCGAGGCGCGGCGCGCGGCCGACGAGGCGGGCAAGGCACTGTCGCGTACCGCCGGGAGCACGATCCCGGTCACCCCGATCATCGCGTTCGCCGGTACCGGCGGGATCGACGTGCACGGCCTCCCCAAGGGCTGCCTCATCACCTCGTACCGTGAGCTGGATCACCTTCTCAGCTCGTACGGCGAGCGGATCGGGCCGCGCACCGTGCAGAAGCTCTACTCGATCGCCAAGCACCCGGTGACCTGGGTCAATCCGCAGCAAGAGGCGCAGATCGAGGCGTACACGTGGTACACCTCGCAGTCGCTTCCTGACAAGAAGGCGGTGCGCAGGTAACGTTCTGCGCATGCCGGATCCGACACGCCCCACCCTGATGGTCCACGCTCTGAACCGAGGGTTATCGTGAGGCAGCACTGCGTTTAGGAGGCGCTGTGGCTCACGTGGAACTCTCGCTGTCGGATCCGTTCGTACCGCAGGCACGCACCCCTCAGGCAGCCGTGATCAGCTCGCTGGACCGGTGGGGCTCCGCCGCGCACGCCGCGACCGAGCCCTGCCTGGTGGTGGACAGCCTGTCCCGCATCGTCGCGGCGTCACCGCGCGCCTGCGAGCTGTTGGGTCTGGGCGAGCCGCAGATGGCGGTCGGCCTGAGCCTGTTCGCCGGAGTGCTGCGGTTACTCGACTTCAGCGCGGCCGGGGTCCCGTTGGGCGACGGCGAGCTGGAGAAGATCCCGCCGGTGCTGGCGTTCTCCTCGCAACGGCTGGCCCGCGCCATCATGCGGGTGCAGGCGGGTGGCGAGGTGGTGACCGTGGACGCGGTCGCCACGCCGCTGTTCGACGGGGACCGGCCGGTCGGCTCGCTGACCTTCCTGCTGCCGATCTGAGCCGTCACTCAGGCTTTTCGATCAGCTCCAGCGCGGCCGCGTTCGCCTGTGCCAGTACGGTCTTCGCCGGGCGGCCGAGCGCCTGCGCGGCGCGTACCACGTCCTCGTACTCGACGGAGGCGTTGACCACCAGCCCGTCGAGCAGCGCGAGCTTCACCGCGACCGGCTGACCGTCAACGTCCACAGTGGACATCCGGCGCGCCAGCGGGTACTTGCGGAGCGGGGTTTCGCGCAGTCCGATCGTGGTGGTGTGCGTGAAGACCGCGGCGCGCACCACCGGTACCGTCCCTTGTGGACAGAGGACGTGCAGGGTATGCGCGGGGCGGCCCTTCTTCATCAGGATCGGGGACAGCCAGGCGTCCGAGGCGCCGGCACCGAGCAGCGCCGCCAGTGCCGCCGGCCACAGCCGCGGATCGAGGTCGTCCACATTGCACTCGAGGAGTACGGCCGCCTCGCCGTCCCCGTCCACCGGCTGCCCGAGCACCAGCCGCAGCACGTTCGGCGCCTGCTCCGGATCGCGCCCGCCCGCGCCCAGCCCCACCGCGTCCGGCCGCAGCGCGGGCATCGGTCCCTGCCCGGCGGTGA
>DATEJJ010000953.1:0-2490 GCA_035278125.1 Rugosimonospora sp. | reverse complement strand
CTCGGGCACCTCGCCGGTGGCGACCAGCTCGTACGGCAGCCCCTCCCGGGGTACCCGGTGCAGCCCCAGCGCCACCCGCCACTCGCCGGCCGGCAGCGCCCCGGGCAGGTACCCGGGGGTGGCCCACGCCGCGGCCACGGTGTACGCGTCGCGCGCCCCGCCGGACCAGCCGCGGAACCCGCCCGCCGGGTCGAAGCAGCCCAGGTCGAGTACCCCCGCCCCCCGGTCGTAGCGCAGCTGGACGTGCAGCGCCCGCTGCCCGTCCGCCACCTCCACCGGCAGGTACTGGTAGACCGAGTCGGCCCGGTCCTCCGGCCACCACCGGCCGCGGTACACCTGCCTCACAGCCAGCCCCGGCGGCGGAAGACGAGGTACAGCAGGGCGGACAGCGCCAGCGTGATGAGCGTCGAGGTCCAGAAGCCCGAGGCGTGGCCGAAGCCGGGATACGGCACGTTCTGCCCGTAGAAGCCGGTGACCGCGGTGGGTACCGCGATGATCGCCGCCCAGCTGGTGACCTGCTTCATGATGACGTTGAGCCGGTTGCCGCGGACGGTCAGGTGCGTGTCCAGGATCGTGGTGACCAGGTCGCGCAGCGAGTCCGTCCACTCGGTGGCGCGCAGCACGTGGTCGTACACGTCCTGGAAGTACGGCACGATCTCGGCGTCGATGACGTGCAGGTCGCGGCGCAGCAACGAGTTCACCACCTCGCGCATGGGCAGCACCACCCGGCGCAGGGTCAGCAGCGACTTGCGCAGCTCGAAGGTGCGCCGCTGCATCTCCTTGTCCTTCGGGTGGTCGTCGAACAGCTGGTCCTCCAGCGCCTCGATCTGCGAGTCCAGCGCCTGTACCGCGTCGAAGTGCGTGTCCACCAGGTAGTCGACCAGGCCGTGCAGCAGGAAACCCACGCCGAACTTGGCCAGGTCCGGCGAGTGGTCCCAACGGGCCACCACGTCGTCGATGTCGAAACCCTCGGTTTTGCGTACGGTCACCAGCGCGTTGGCCGTGATGAACGCGGCCACCTCGTGCGTGGCGAGCTGCCCGGACGGCTGGTCCAGGCCCACCGCGTAGGCGGTGAGGAACAGGTGCGACGCGTACCGGTCCAGCTTGGGCCGCTCGTGCGGCGCTACCGCGTCCTCCACGGCCACCGGGTGCAGGCCCAGCTCCTCGCTCACCGCGGCGAGGTCGTCCGCGGTGGGCTCGCACAGGTCGAACCAGACGACACACGAGGGTAGGGCGAGGTGGTCGGAGATCTCGGCGACCGGGAACCCCTCGGCCGCGAGAACCCCGTCGCGGTACAGGCGGGTACGGTGCATGTGGTCACCTTAGAGCGCCGCTCAGTCCACCCAACCGTTGCGCCGGCCGAACTGCAGCAGGTGCTTGCGCAGCTCCAGGATCTGCGCCCCGGTGAGCTGCGGTACCGCGGTGAGCAGCAGGTCGGTCACCTGCGAGGTGAACTCGCTCTCCGAGAAGACCTCGCACCCGTCGTCGTCCGTGGCCGCCTCCCCCGGCTCCGCCCGGGTGGTGGTGGTCGCCGCCGCCGGCGCGCCCTCCTCCCCGACCACGCGCACGTCGTACGCCTTCAGCCCCCGGCCCCCGTCCACGATGTTGAACTGCACCCGGGTGCCGCAGGCCACCGCCACACCCCGGTCGGTCAGCTCGGACGCGTGCACGAACACGTCGTCCCCGCCATTGTCCGGCGCGATGAACCCGTACCCCCGCGCCTCGTCGAACCGCACGACCTTGCCTGTGATCATCGATCCCTCTTCCCGCACCGCCACCGCGCCCCGCGCCGTTACCATCCGCCCGTGCCCAACTGACACCGCACGGTCCTGTGTACGCTACCGCCCGCCCCGCACCGCCGGGACCCGGAACCGGCGAAGTCAGTCCGTCCCGTCCAGGCTGGTGTGCGTACCGTACAGCCGCCGGTGGTACGTCAGCGGCGGCAGGTGCGAATGCCCGGCGTCGAGCACCCGGCCCATCGCGATCCCGTGGTCGCCGCCGGTCACGATCCCGTCCACCTCGCACGCGAGCCACGCGGCGGTACCCGCCAGCCGGGGCAGCCCGCCGTACATCGCCCACTCCACCTCACCGAACCGGTCCCCGTCCTTGCGCGCGAACGCGCGCGCCACCGCCCGCTGCCCGCTGGACAGCACGTTGACCCCGAACCGGTTGGTGTGCCGCAGCAGCCGCAGCAGCTCCGACTCCTGGCCCAGCGCGACGAGCACCATCGGCGGACGCAGCGACAGCGAGGCGAACGAGCTGACCGTGGTACCGTGCGGCCGCCCCTCCACCACGGTCGTCACGACGGCCACCGGCGTCGGTACCGACGCCATCACGTCACGGAAGACCTCGGGATCCACCGCCCCGGCGCGGCCGTCCCCGAGGACCCGCCCGGCACCGGTCTGCCCGCTCATATCTTCCGTGTCTACACCCCCTCGCCGCCGTGTGTCACACCCTCACCCCCTACCAGTTCCCCCCACCTCTCCGACC
>DATEJJ010000952.1:0-2270 GCA_035278125.1 Rugosimonospora sp. | reverse complement strand
GGGCGTACGCGTCCACGATGTCGCTGACCAGGCGGTGGCGTACCACGTCACTACTGGACAGGCGGGCGAAGTGTACGTTCTGGACCCCGTCCAGGATCTCCTGAACCACCCGCAACCCGCTCTTGGTGCCGCTGGGCAGGTCGACCTGGGTGATGTCGCCGGTCACCACGATCTTGGAGCCGAACCCCAGCCGGGTGAGGAACATCTTCATCTGCTCGGGCGTCGTATTCTGCGCCTCATCCAGAATGATGAATGCGTCATTGAGCGTGTTGTGGGTGACGATCAGATCATCGGTGACATAGAGCGAATCCGCCGACGCCACCTGGATACACACTGTCTCGGTGTCCCCGGCCGGCTCGATCTCATGAATGAATCGCATCGGCCGCCCGCCGCCGCACGCGTGGTATGCGTCGCGCTTGCGGCCCAGCCGGAACGGCTGGACCCCCTCGGGCAGCCTTATATCGAGCACGTACGCGTCGCGCCGGTACTCGGGGGACGCGACGCCACCCAGCGAGCGGACGAGAAAGACCACATCGTCCCGCAGCCGAGGTGAGCAGGTCGTGTACTGGATGCGGCAGCTACGGCCGCGCTGAGTGACCGGGCCACCGTCGGTGTCCAGCAGGCCCTGGAGCACTGCCAGGCGGACGGCCGCACTGTTCCACCGGTAGCTCTCCGGGATGAACGTCGTGCCGGAGCGCGTGCCGGCGAGTCCGAGGGTGCGCAGCGCGGCCGTCACCGGGTTCGCCACGCGCAGACCGCCGCGACCGCCGTTCGCGTGCCGGAGGACGTAGTCGACCTCGCTCTTGCGGAACAGCTCGATGCCGGGCAGCGCCGCGTCGAGCGCGCCGGCAAGTTCGGCGTCCGCGGTAGCGAAGGACGGCGTGGTCGAGGTGGTCATGCAGCCGTCGCCCAGCATCAGCCCGAGCGCGTACGGATCGATCGGCACGTCCTGCGGTACGAACTCGACCGGGCCTACCAATGGCAACTCGTAGCGGTGCACGCTCCCGCGGCGCAGCCGGCCGATCATCTCCTGCGTCTGCAGCACCCGCGGCGGGCGCCCGTGACTGCGGTCGTCCACCGTATGGACGGTCCACAGGTGCTCCCCGCAGGCCAGCGTCGAGGCACCGTCCTGCGTGGTCACCCGGTAGACCGGCCGGCGGCCCTGGGGATAGACGCCGAGCACCGGAGTGGGCAGACCGTCCGAGCCGACCACCAGGTCGCCTACTGCGAGATCGCCGATCTGGCGCCACCCGTCCGGCGTGAGCACCTTCGCCGTCAGCGGCTGCGCCCGTCCCCGCATGTACGCCAGTGGCGCGACTTCGATCGTCGAATTCTGCATGAGGCGCGGAATCGAATCCGGATCGATCATGTCGTGCAGCGCGTCGTGCAGCGGCCTCAGGTAGGGGTCGATCTTCTCGTACAGCGTCCCGGGCAGGAAGCCGAGCCGCTCGCCCGCCTCGACCGCCGGGCGGGTCAGGATGATCCGGTTGACCTGCTTGGCCTGCAGCGCGGCGACCGCCTTCGCCATCGCCAGGTACGTCTTGCCGGTACCCGCCGGGCCGATGCCGAACACGATGGTGTGCGCGTCGATCGCGTCCACGTACCGCTTCTGGCCCAGCGTCTTGGGTCGGATGGTGCGCCCCCGCCGGGAGATGATGTTGAGTGTCAGCACGTCCGCGGGGCGCTCCTCGCTGCCCTGTTCGAGCATGCCGACGATGCGTCGTACGGCGTCCTCGGTCAGCGTCTCGCCCTTCTGGATCAGCTCGATGAGTTCCGTGAAGACGCGCTCCGCCAGCGCGTTCTCCACCGGCGTGCCGGTGATGGTGATCTCGTTGCCGCGGACGTGGATGTCGCTCGCCAGCGACCGCTCGATCAGCCTGAGGAACTGGTCACGGGCACCGAGCAGGCTCACCATCTGCTGCGGGTCAGCAACCGTGATCTTGGTCTGGCTGCTTGTCATGGGTCGGCCGCGGGGGCCTGGTGCCGCCTTTCGTTTCATCAGGTCCGGGGTCGCCGGCCAGCGCCCCGGGGCTACATGCTCCCATGGTATAGGTGCACCCGCGACGCGGTTAGTCCCCGCTGGCCGGCAGCCCTTCGAACGTGCGCTGGTCACGGCTGAAGCGGTAGGTGGCCCAGTGCATCGAGCCGACCCTCCCGTCCGGCTCCCGGTGCAGCCGCAGCAGCTCGCCCACCTCCCGGCCGGACACCGTCCGCAGCACGTCGGGCTCGTCGTCGACCGGCTCGAAGACGGCCGGCGGCCGGCCCGGCGG
>DATEJJ010000951.1:0-7461 GCA_035278125.1 Rugosimonospora sp. | reverse complement strand
GCTCGCGCTCGGCGCGGCCTTCGTACCCGCGCTGGCCGCCGGGGCCGCCGCGCTGTACGCCGCCGTACTGCTCGCCGCGCACCGGATCGGCCGGTACGACGCGCGGCGGCGTGCCCGGGTAGCGGCGCTGCGGGAGGCGCGCGACTTCAACGCCCGGCTGCTCCAGTCGCTGAACGACGCGATCCTGGTGCAGGACCCCGGGGGCCAGGTGGTCGAGGTGAACCAGCGCTGGTGCGACCTGGTCGGCCGGCCGCGCGAGGAGCTGATCGGGCAGGTACCGCCGTACCCGTGGCAGGCCGACCCGGACCCGGCGCCGGCGGACGCGCAGCGCCTGCTCCGCCGCGCGGACGGCACGCTGGTACCGGTGCTGGCCACCACCGCCCCGGTGCTGGACCAGGCGGGGCAGGCCCGCGCGTACGTGGCCACCTTCACCGACATCAGCGCGCGGGTACACGCGCAGGAGGCGGTCGAGGCCCGCGCGGCGCAGCTGGAGCAGGCGAACGAGGACCTGCGCAAGGCGAACGAGGAGCTGGCGCGTGCGGCCGGGTTCAAGTCGGACCTGGTGGACATGGTGTCGCACGAGCTGTCCCAGCCGCTCAGCTCGATGGTGAGCCTGGCCGAGCTGCTCGTGTCGGACTGGGAGCAGCTGCCCGAGGACATCCGGCTGGACCTGGCCACGAAGATCGACCGCAACACCGGGCGGCTGGCCGGGATGCTCAACGACCTGATGCTGCTGTTCCGGCTGGACGCCGGAAAGGTCAGCGCGCGTCCGGTGCCGGTACCGGTGAAGCCCTTGCTGGAGGCGGTCGCCGAGCGGCTGGCGTCCACAATGGACGTCGCGGCGTTCGTGGAGCCGGAGCTGGCCGTGCTGGCCGACCGGGAGCACCTGCGGCAGGTGCTGACGCACCTGTTGACCAACGCGGCCGAGTTCGGCGGCCCGCCGATCGAGTTCAGCGCCCGGAAGCGGCCGGACGGCGTGGTGCTGGCGGTACGCGACCAGGGCACCGGGATACCGGCGGAGCTGGTACCGCAGCTGTTCCAGCGGTTCACCCGCGCCGGTACGGTCGGCGCCAGCGGCCGCAAGGGTACCGGCCTGGGCCTGTTCATCGCCGGCCACCTGGTCCGCATCAACGGCGGCGACATCTGGTACGAGCCGGTGGTACCGCACGGCGCCTGCCTGATCGTGCGGTTGGCCCCCGCACCCTGAGTCAGGATGCGGGGGCCGGTAACCGGGGTCAGGTGTTGTAGATGCCGGCGTTGTACTCCATGTAGTCCTTGAACTGGTCCAGGTCGGCGGCGAGCCGCTTGCGCAGCGACTCGCTGGCGTTGGGGTCGCCCGGCATCAACGCCTGCGCGTCGGCCTCCAGGTCGGCGGTTATCTGGGTACGGCTGGCCGACAGCGGCCGCAGGGTGATGGACTCGCACAGCTGCGGACCGTCCATCGCCTGCCACGCCAGCCGCTTGTCCTCCGCGCACTCGGTGATGCGCGCGTTGAACTCCAGCCGCTGGTCGCCCAGGTCCATCACCCAGTGCGTCGTGGTGTCCGACACCTGGATGACCTCGCGTACTCCGGTCATGAAGCGCGGGTAGCTCTCGAAACGGGACAGCTGCTCGAAGGCGGCGTGTACCGGTACCGCCACCTCGACCGACCTCTGCACTGTGCTCATCGCCGACTCCTCCTCGGTCCCGGACGCAGCCGAGCTCCGGCGAGGGGAGCCGGACGGGGTGGCCGGCAGGCTCCACGCTAGCAACGCCGTGGCGGTGCGCGCCTCGATACGCGCATTCCCTTGCGTACCACCGGTTTCCGCCGTACCAAGGGCGTGCATCAGCATCGCCGCGCTCAGTACGACCAGGGCCTCCTCGACCGTGACGAAGCTGGTCAGCGCCGGGCCCTGGTTGGGCAGCAGCAACTGCACGAGCCAGGTCCACCAGAACCGCGGTACCGCGCGCAGCACCGGGTGGCGGCTGGCGGTGCCGTGGCCCAGGCGGGTCGGGTCGACGTACGCGCCCGGGCTCGTCTCCGCCAGGCACGCCTCCACGAACTCCTGCGCGGTCTCCAGGCTGCCGCCCGGGCACCGCGCATCCAGGCGGGTGGCCAGGATCCGGATGCTCATGGCAAGGACTGTCCGGTGCTACGGGAGGAGGCGGCGGTACCGGACGGGTGCGGGCGGGTTGCGCGCTACTCGGCCACGCCGCCGACGCGGTCCAGCGCGCTACGCAGCCCGCGCAGGTACTCCCACTGGGCCAGCCGGCCCGCGTCGAACGCGTCGCTGGCGGGTACCAGGTGGACACCCGCCGACGCCAGCCGGTACGCCAGCAGCGGGGTGGGCGCGCGCCACGCCTCGCTCACCTCGACCGCGGTACCGGTGACCCGGCACGCACCCGCCAGCCCGTCCAGCAGCCCGCCGTCCACCTCGTCCACGTCCAGCCCCAGCTGCCCCAGCAGGCACAGCGGCCGGGCCAGCTGGGTCGGCGCGTACCGGCTGGCCCGCTCCAGCCCCGACGCGGTCGCGTGTACCAGCGCCTCGGCCACGTCCGCCGGGCGCAGCTCGCCGGCGCGCAGCCGGGCGCGTACCTCCTGGGCCGAGGCCGGCCCGGAGTGCAGCGGTACCCGCGAGACGCTCACCGACAGCGCCTCCAGCCCGGACAGGTCCCGCGGCAGGTCCAGCCAGCCGTCCGCGCGTACCACCTCGACCTCGATCGCCACCTTCAGCCGCACCTCGGTCCGGCGCTGGGCGCGCGCGATCGCGCTCTGGTACGCGGGCAGCCAGGTCGTGGCCGCGCCCGCCTGGTCGCCGATGACCAGCTGGCGCAGCCCGGCCCGCTCCGCGGCCATGACCACCACACCCACGCTGTCCCGACCGCCGGCAAACGCGGTGTGCGCGTGGAAGTCCGCCGTCAGATCCGGCGCGAGTCCACAATCACCGGCGGCCTCACATGCTGCGCCCACTGTCCACTCCCGAGGGTCCGCCGCCCGGTCGCCGGGCAGCCTGTTGCAAGCAGACACCACGGTCGCACCGGGGGTGGTCGGAGCCGGGGCCGAATCAGGTGCAGTACGGGTGTTCCGCCCCGTCAGCCGCTGGGCCGGCGGTACCGGTACCCGAAGCCGCGCACCGACTCGATCGGCGAGCTTTCCGGATCGGTCCAGCCCAGCTTGCGGCGCAGCCGCAGGACGGCGAACTTCACCCGCTCCTGCCCGATGCCGGTCGGGTCGTCCCACGCCTGCGCGAGCAGTTGGTTCGGGCTCAGTACCGCGCCCGCGTGGCGTACCAGCGCGTTGAGGAGGCGGAACTCGGTGGGGGTCAGCCGCACCTCCGTGCCCTGCACGTACGCGCGCCGGCCGGTCGGGTCCAGGTTGAGCAGCCCGTCGTCGTACACCTGGCTGGCCCAGGTGGCCGCGGCGCTGGACCGGCGCAGCAGCGCCTCCACCCGCGCGAGCAGTTCGGCGTTGGCGAAGGGCTTGGTGAGGTAGTCGTCGGCACCGCTGCGCAGCCCGCGGACCTTGTCCGATTCCTGGCCGTGCGCGGTGAGCACGAGCACCGGTACGTCGCTCACGTCACGCAGGCGCTCCAGGACCTGCCAGCCGTCCATCTCCGGCAGCCCCACGTCCAGGACCACCAGGTCGGGATGGGAGGCGTACGCCTCGCGCAGCCCCGCCCGCCCATCGTTGGCGTGGCTGACCTCGTAGCCCGCCCGGGTGAACAGCAGGCGAAGCGCCAGCGTGATGTCCGGGTCGTCCTCGACCATCAGTAGTCGACTCACCCGACACCTCCCTTCACGCTGCCGGGAGCGTCAATCCGGGTACCTCATGATCCTCCCACGCTAAACGATATATCCTTCAAATCAGCGTTATTGCCGAAAGACAACGAACCGCACGATCGGCCGGGTACCGAGAGGACCGGACCGGGGCAGGGTAGTGACCGAGCGCTGACGCGAGGGCAGGTAGGCGTGTGACCACGGTGGAGCCGGGCGAGCGGCAACGGATCGAGGCGGCCTGCCTCGCCACCGTACTGTCCACGGTGGATAGAGGCATCCTGCTGGAGGACCGGTACCGGCGCGTGCTGGCCGTCAACCCGCCGCTCGGCGAGCTGTTCGGCGTGGTGCTGGACACCGAGCGGCTGGCCGGCACCCGGCTGGCCGAGCACCTGCCCGCCGCCGGCGAGGACCCCGGCTCCTGGGCCCGGCTGACCCGGGCGGTACGCGACGCGCGTGAGAACACCGTCCCGCTGCAACTGCCCGGCGGCCGCACGCTGGAGCGCCGGTACGCACCGGTCACAGTGGACGGTAACCGGTACGGGCACGTGTGGGTGTTCCGCGACGTCACCGACGCCGGCCTGATCCAGCGGGCGCTGGACGAGCACGGCCGGCACCTGGCCGAGTTCTCCGCGCTCAAGAGCCGGTTCATCTCCGTGGTCTCGCACGAACTGCGCACGCCGCTGACGTCCATCGCCACGTTCGTCGAGATGCTGAACTCGGACACCGAGCCCAACCTGGACGAGCTGCCCGGCGCGCTGGCCGCCATCCAGCGCAACACCGACCGGATGCTGACCCTGCTCGGCGACCTGGCCCTGCTGTCGCGGCTGGAGTCCGGCGAGGTACCCGAGGGCGACGTGCCGCAGCTGCTGGACCCGGTACCGCTGGTGGATTCGGCCGCCGCGATGCTGCGCGCGCTGGCGCCGGGCCTGACCGTCCACCTCTACACCGCGCCCGGCCCGCCGCTGCACGGCGACAGGCAGCTGCTGCGCGAGCTGTTGCAGACCATGGCCGGCGCGTCCGCCGCGTGTGCGGTCGGCGGCGACGCGTACGTGACGGCACGCGCCGACAGTGCTGAGTGGACGATCAGCATGAGTGTGACCGAAGCGCAGGATGTGACGAACGAGCTGCTGCTGGGCACCCGGCTGCCGGACGCGGACGCCGGCGCGCCGCCGCGCAGCGTGGCGCTGGCCATGCTGCTGGCCCGGGCCATCGCGAGCAACCAGGGCGGCATGCTGACCACGTCGAGCGAGGCCCCGGACAACCTCACCCTCCTGCTCCGGCTGCCCGTCCCCGCGTAGCCGCCCGGCCGCCCCCGCACAGCCGGCCGGGCGGCAACCGAGCGGCACCCAGCCGCACCCCGAGCGCTCCCGAGCCCTCCCGCAGGTCCCCGGCACCCGAGTCGATCGGGTAAGGCGTCAGACACAAACCGGGGGGTTGACGTCATGGGGAACACCTGGAAGGCAAGGGCAGTACTGCTCGGCCTGGCCGCCGCCGGCCTGCTCGCCGCCACCGCGCTACCCGCCGCGGCGCGCACGGTCGCGTACGCCACGGTCACCACCGCCAGCCCGCTGAACGTACGCGGCGGCGCGGGTACCGGGTTCCCGCGGCTGCGTACCGTCGCCAACCGGACCCGGGTCACCCCGACCTGCCAGCGCACCGGTACCCGGGTCACCGGGCCGGCCGGTACCTCGAACCTCTGGGACCAGCTGCCCGGCGGCGGCTACGTCGCCGATGCGTACCTGCGCTGGAGCCCGTCCCGCCCGGCGCTGCCCACCTGCACCACGCCGGTCACGAGCCCCAGCGCGCCCAAGCCGGGCGGCACGCCGGCCCCGGCGCCGCAGCTCACCCACGCGCAGTTCATCGCCGCCGTCGCGACCGCGGCACAGGCCACCGCCCGCCAGTACCGGGTACCCGCGTCGGTCACGCTCGCCCAGGCGATCCTGGAGTCCGGCTGGGGCGGCAGCGGCCTGTCCGCCACCGACCACAACTACTTCGGCATCAAGTGCTTCAGCGGCGTGTACGGCCCCATCGCGATCGGCTGCCACTCCTACGCCACGCACGAGTGCGGCAACGGCAGCTGCTGGGCCACCACCGCCACCTTCCGGGTGTACCACAGCCTCGGCGACTCCATCGCCGACCACGGCCGGTTCCTCGTCGTGAACAGCCGGTACCAGCCGGCCTTCGCGTACCGCAACGACCCGGACCAGTTCGCGGTGCAGCTCCAGCTCGCCGGGTACGCCACCGCGCCGACCTACGCGCAGAGCCTGCAGAACCTCATGCGGTTGTACAACCTCTACCAGTACGACATCCGGATCCCCTGACCGTCCCCCCGAACCGCGGGTGCCGCGCCTTCCCCCGGGGCGCGGCACCCGCGGCGTTTCCGCGCGGTACGGTGATCCGGAACACGTCGCCGGGCGCTGTTGAATCCCGCGCATCTCATCCGTCGAAGAGACGGACCATCCACGAGACCGGAGACACGAGGAGACCACCATGGCGCAGTACCTGATCCTGATCTACGAGAGCGAAGAGGGCTGGGCGACCGCCACCCCCGAGGTGTACGAGCAGACCATGGCGGCGCACATGCGCTTCCCCGAGCAGGCCGCCGCGCTGGGCGGCACCGTGGTCGGCGGCAACGCGCTGCAGGCCGTCGCGACCGCGACCACCATCCGCGACGACGTGGTCACGGACGGCCCGTTCGTCGAGACCAAGGAGGCGCTGGGCGGGTACTACCTCATCGAGGCGGAGGACCTGGACCAGGCGCTGGCCATCGGCAAGGCGTGCCCCGCGCCGTTCGGAGGGGTCGAGGTGCGGCCGATCCGGGTGTTCGACTAGTGGACGACGAGCCGGACGAGCGGAAGGTCCGGCAGGCTGTCGCCGGCGCGCACCGCCGCGAGTGGGCCTACGTGCTCGCCGCGACGGTGCGCGTCACCAGCGACATCGACCTCGCCGAGGAGTGCGTGCAGGACGCGTACGTGGCGGCGCTGGACGCGTGGACCCGGGACGGCGTACCGGCGAACCCGGCCGCGTGGTTGACCACCACGGCGCGGCGCAAGGCGCTGGACGCGTACCGGCGGGACCGCACCCTGCGCGCCAAGCTCCCGCTGCTGGTCGAACCGGCCGCCACGCACCCCGCCGACGACGAGCTGTTCGGCGACGCGATCCCGGACGACCGGCTGCGCCTGGTGTTCACCTGCTGCCACCCGGCGCTCGCCCGGGAGGCACAGGTGGCGCTCACCCTGCGCCTGGTGTGCGGGCTGACCACCGCGGAGATCGCGCAGGCGTTCCTGGTCACCGAGACCACCATGGCCGCCCGGGTGACGCGGGCCAAGAAGAAGATCACCGCGGCCCGCATCGCGTACCGGGTACCCGAGGCGCACGAGCTGCCGGACCGGCTGGACGCCGTACTGACCGTGGTGCACCTGCTGTTCACCACCGGGCACACCGCCCCCGGCGGGGAGCAGCTGGTGCGCGCCGACCTGACCGGGCGCGCGCTGGACCTGGCCCGGATGCTGCGCGTGCTGATGCCGGACGAGCCGGAGGTGCGCGGGCTGCTCGCGCTGCTGGTACTCGCCGACGCGCGGCGGGAGACCCGGACCGACGGGCAGGGCCGGATGCTGCTGCTGGCCGAGCAGGACCGCACGCGCTGGGACCGGGCCGCGATCGAGGAGGGCTGCGCGCTGGTGGTGGAGGCGCTGCGCGCCGGGC
>DATEJJ010000950.1:0-4005 GCA_035278125.1 Rugosimonospora sp. | reverse complement strand
GCTAGCCCGGCGCGCCCGTTCCCGCGGGCCTAGGGCGTCCGGCCAGCCGCCGCGCCGGGTCGCCTGCACCCCGGCGGGCCGTCGGTATCGTCCTGGGTATGGTCCAAGGCGTGCCCGATCCCGCCGAGCCGCCCGGTACCGACGAGCCGCCGAGTACGGACCGGCCACCGGGAGTGCCGGTGGCCGGGGCCCCGCTCCCGCCGCCCCCGGCGGCCGTGCTGTTCGACTTCCACGGCACCCTGGCCCAGGTGGAGGACCCGGTGCGCTGGGTACTGGCCGCCGCGGCCGAGTGCGGCGTGGACCTTCCCCGGGCCCGCGCCACGGTACTGGCGGACCGGCTGGTCACCGCCGGGCGGGCCGGCGGCCCGGTACCCCACCGGGTACCGCCGCACCTGGCCGAGGTGTGGGCCGAACGGGACCTGTACGAGCACGCGCACCGCGCCGCGTACACCGGGCTCGCGGCGACCGTGGACAGCGGCGTGGACGGGCTGCCCGAGGCGCTGTACGAGCGGCTGCTGAGCGCGGACGGCTGGAGCCTGTACCCCGAGGTGGTGCAGACCCTCCAGGCACTGGTCACCGCGAGGGTACCGGTGGCCCTGGTCAGCAACGTCGGCTTCGACCTGCGCCCGCTGGCCCGCGCGCTGGGCATGGACGCCTACATCTCGGCGTACCTGCTCTCGTACGAGATCGGCCGGTGCAAGCCCGACCCCGCCATCTTCTACCAGGCATGCCACGCGCTGGGCGTACCGCCGGAGGAGGCGCTGATGGTCGGCGACACGCCGGCCGACGCCGCCGCGGTGGCCGCCGGCTGCCGCGCGTACCTGCTGCCCACCGCCCCGCCCGGTACCGCCAACGGGGTATCCGCCGTGCTGCGCCTGGCCCGGCCGCCGCTGAACTGAGCGCGATCCTGACCGCCGCCGTGGCCGGTGGACCCCTACGCCAGCAGCGCCAGCGCGCCCGGCTCGCAGGTGATCGTCACCGGCAGCGGGAACGCCCGCTCCCCGTCCGCGTACCCGGTGATCCCCTCGGCCGCCAGCTCCACCCGCGCCGCGCGGTACGTGGTGACCAGCGGGTGCTGCACGTGTGTCCCCTGGTACAGGTGCGGCTTGATGCGCATCATGGTGCCCCGGCCCATCCGCGCGCCCACCACCACGTCCAGCAGCCCGTCGGTCGGGTCCGCCCCCGGGCAGATCCGCATGCCGCCGCCGTAGCTCGCGGTGTTCCCCACCGCCACCAGCACCGCGTCCACCTGGTGCTCGGTGCCGTCCAGGCGCAGCGTGTACCGCCTCGGGCGCAGCTTCAGCAGCTCCACCAGGATCGCGATGTCGTACCGGCGCGGGCCCTTCGGGAAGCTCATCCGGTTGGCCCGCTCGTTGACGACCGCGTCGAAACCGGCCGCCAGCACCGCGCCGAACCAGCGCCGCCGGCCATCTCCGCCGGTCATCCGGGCCAGGTCGACGGTGCGGGTACGCCCGTCGCGCAGCGCCCCGGCCACCGCCTGTGCCGCGGGTACCGCCTCGGTCGGCAGGCCCAGGTCGGTGACGAAGTCGTTGCCGGTGCCGGCCGGTACCGCCCCGAACGGGATCCCGGTACCCGCGACCGCCTGCAGCGCGAGGTGCAGGGTACCGTCGCCACCCACCGCCACCAGGGCACCGGCGCCGCCGTCGACCGCGGCCTGGCACTCCCGCAGCGCCTCCTCGGGGGTACCGGCGTCCAGCGCCGCCACGTCCCGCCCGCCCGCGCGCAGCGCGTCGAGTACCGCGGGCAGCTGGTCCTGGAACCGTCCCCGCCCCGCGGTCGGGTTCAGCAGTACCGCGACCTGCCCAGCCGTGATGCTCGTCACGGCACAGACCCTAACCGACGCCGGGTCCAGCGCGGCAGCCGGAGAGGTGTCAGGTCATGTCGTCGTAGCGCTGGTCCAGCGGCCTGGGTGCGGCGACCGGGTCCGGGGCGCCGACAGGGTCACCCGCGCCGATGGGATCCGCGTCGTCGAACGTGATCGGCGAGACTTCGTCGTCGGACACGTCGCCAAATAGCGCGCGGTTCTTCCGGTCGCGGCGCTTGTCGTTGAGGTAGGCGAACAGCACCGCACCGAAGTAGAGTGCGGTCAGCCCGAGACCGAGCGCGGTCATGGTGAACGGGTCACCGGTCGGGATGGCCACCGCCGAGAACGCGAAGAACGCGAAGACCGCGACCCGCCACCACGCCAGCAACCGCCGGTAGGTCGCGATCCCGGCCAGGTTGAACAGCACCACCACGAGCGGGAACTCGAAGGCCAGACCGAAGAGCAGGATGAGGCCCGTGACGAAGCTGAAGTAGTTCTTGACGCCGAGACTGAGCTGGGAGCCCGCGTTGAAGCTGAGCAGGAAGTCCAGCCCGCGGCCGATCACCAAGTAAGCGAGCAGCGCCCCGACCGCGAAAAGGGGAGCCGCGACCCCGGCGAACCAGTAGGCCCACCGGCGCTCATTGCGGTGCAGGCCGGGCGCGATGAACGCCCAGAGCTGGTAGAGCCAGATCGGCGCGGAGAGGATCAGGCCGATCCACAACGCGATCTGCATCTGCAGGACGAGACCATCAGTGACCTGGTACAGGATGAACGGGCACTGCCAGTCGGGCGGCCGTGTGTGCGTCGCGGAGTGCTGGATCGCCTGCTTCAACGCGATGGTGCAGTAGGGCGTCTCCAGCCGATTCTGCACAGTAGGCGTCAGCCACCAGCCCACACCGAAGCCCACCGCGACACCCAGCGCCGACTTGAACAGGCGGCTGCGCAGCTCCTGCAGGTGCTCCAACAGCGTCATCGAGCCGTCGGACGCCCGCTGGAACTGGGTCGCGCGCTTGCGCCGCACCAGGATGCTCACGGGGAGGCGGTGGACTCAGCTGATGTCGCGGACGCGCTCGACCGGGTCCACGTTCTTCGGCTGCGGCGCCGGCTGGCTCGGCGTGCCCTCGATGGGGGCCCGGCCCGACTGCGCCTCGGCCTTGGTGTTCACGTCATCGTCGGCCAGACCCTTCGTCTCGGCCTTCAGGATCCGCATCGACCGGCCGAGCCCGCGGGCGGCGTCCGGCAGCCGCTTGGCGCCGAACAGCAGCACCAGGACCGCTACCAGGACGAAAATGTGCCATGGTTTGAGAGCACCCATCGGAAGCCACCTTCACCGTCTCGTCAACGACGAGCCCCATACTACGTTCTGGACAACCGGGGCGACCCCTGCCAGGAGCCCCCGATTTGCCCGGCCAGCCGGTGAAGTGTCGACTACCACCCCGTACGGCGTCAACCCGATCACGAGTCGCGTTCGGATCCTCGCTCGGTGGGCATCCGCGCGGTGACCACGGCGACCTGCTCCTGCAGCTCAGCCATGCGCTCCTGCAGGGCGGCGACCGACGCCTGTACCACCGCCGCCTTCTCCTGGTTGGCCCGCGCCCGGCGCATCGCCCGGTCCAGCGCGCGCAGCCTGCGTAGCACCGGTATCACGGAAAGTATCAGCAGGACCAGCCCGACGACCACGATGCCGAGTACGAGCAGCCAGGTCATAGCTCGGCAGAGTAGCGGAGATCGGCGGAGTACGCGGCGAGAGCCTCGCGGGCGTGGTCGTACACGGAGGCCACCAGCTCGGGCGGCGCCACCACGGCGACGTCCGGGCCGAGGCCGAGCACCAGGCGCCGGGCCCAGCGCAGGTCGGCCGCGCGCAGGGACACCAGCCAGTGCTCCGGCGACTCCTCGACGATCTCCTCGCACGGGTAGTACTCGGTGATCCACCGGCCACCCCGGCCCACCCGCAGCGTGACCAGGGGCAGGTCCTCGGTCGGGGTGAACACGCCGTCCGCCACGTCCGTGGGGTGCGCCTGCGGCGGCGGCTTGGCCGGCTCCTCCAGCTCCACCATGGCGTCGATCCGGTCCACCCGGAACAGCCGTACCGCCTCGGCGCGGCGGCACCACGCCTCCAGGTACGCCCGCCCGGCCACCAGCAGTACCCGCATCGGGTCCACCACCCGCTCGGTGGTCTC
>DATEJJ010000949.1:0-5892 GCA_035278125.1 Rugosimonospora sp. | reverse complement strand
GCGTCGGTTTGTTGACCATCCAGTACAGGATATCGAGATTGGCGAGCGACAGCGCGGCGCCGCCGGGCGCCGCCGATGTGGGTGCTGACGTTTTCCGCTCCCGACCAGGCGAGAGGCGGTACCCGTGCCAGACACGCCCCTTGCCGCCCGGCGGTTCCGCCGCACGCAACTGGTCGAGCCGATCGCGGCCATCGTCATCTGTACGGCGCTGATCAAGTTCCACTTCGTCGGCGAGGCGCCGTGGTGGCTGGTGATCACGCTGATGCTGGTGTTCCAGACGCTGCACCAGCCGGCCACGCACGTGCGGATGTCCGGCGGTGACCTGAGCCGGCGGCTGTGGCTGCGGCTGGGGCTGCACGTGAGCGTCATGGGCCTCATGTCGTACGCGTTCGGCTGGGGGCCGCTGTTCGCCATCGGGGCGCTGCTGGTGGTCTCGCTGCACCTGGGCCTGTCCGGCTCGCGCGCCTGGCTGCCCCCGGTCCTGTTCACCGCGATCTGGACCGGGCTGGGCGAGACGGCCGTGGCGATGGGCTGGCTCCGCTCGTACTACCCGGCGGGCGTGGTCCACGTCGCCTCGGGCATCGGCATGGTGATCATGGCGCTCTGCTCGCACGCGATGGGCAGCGAAACCGCCCGGCAGGAGTCGGCCGAGGCGGAGCTGCGCCGCAGCGAGGAGCGGTTCCGGGCGCTGGTGCAGGGCTCGTCCGACGTGACCGAGGTGGTCGACCCGGACGCGGTCATCACGTACGTGAGCCCGGCCATCGAGCGGGTCATGGGGTACCGCGCGGAGGATGTGGTGGGCACCTCGCTGCTGGACCGGCTGGACCCGGAGGACCACGCCGCCACCCAGGCCATGCTGCGCAAGGTGCTGGCCGCGCCCGGCTCCGAGCAGCGGGAGGAGATGCGCGCCCAGCACGTGGACGGCACCTGGCACTGGCACGAGACCAGCGCGCGCAACCTGCTGGACCACCCGGCGGTACGCGGCATCGTGGTCAACCACCGGGACATCACCGCCCGCCGCGCGGTGGAGGACCGGCTGGCGTACCAGGCGAGCCACGACCCGCTGACCGGGGTGGCGAACCGGTCGGCGTTCCTGCGCGCGCTGGAGCGGGCCGGTACCCTCGCCGCGCTCGGCGACCAGGCGATCGCCGTGCTGTTCCTCGACCTGGACGGCTTCAAGCAGGTCAACGACGCGCTCGGGCACGCCGCCGGGGACGAGCTGCTGGCCACGGTGGGCGCGGTGCTGCGCCGCTGCGTGCTCGGGGCGGACCTGGTCGGGCGGCTGGGCGCGGACGAGTTCGCGGTGGCGCTGACCAACATCACCTCGACGGACAACATGGTCCGGGTGGCCAAGCGGGTACTCGCCGAACTGGAGACGCCGGTGGCCATCGGGGAGCGGCTGGTCCGCGCCCGGGCGAGTATCGGCCTGGCCATGTCCGGCCCGGACTGCCACGGCCCGATGGAGCTGCTGGCCCGCGCCGACACCGCGATGTACCACGCGAAGCGCGGCGGCTCGGGCGGGTACCAGGTGTACGCGGCGGGCATGAGCGAGCGGGTACCCACCGGCGAGCCCACCCTCGAAGACGACCTGCGGCTGGCCGCCGAGCGCGGCGAGCTGCGGCTGCAGTACCAGCCGGTGGTCGCGCTGGACAGCGGCAGGCTGGTCGGGGTGGAGGCGCTGGTGCGCTGGGAGCACCCGACCCGGGGCTGGATGCCGCCGTCCACCTTCATCCCGCTGGCCGAGGCGACCGGCCTGATCGTGCCGATCGGCGCCTGGGTGCTGGAGGAGGCGTGCCGGCGGGTGGACGGCTGGCACCGGCGCTGCCCGGGCAGCCGCAAGATGACCCTGAGCGTGAACCTGTCGCCCCGGCAGCTGACCGACGAGGCGCTCATCGACACCGTGCTCGACGTGCTGGACCGTACCGGGTACGACCCGGCGAACCTGGTGCTGGAGGTGACGGAGAGCGCGCTGGTGGACTACGAGGCGAGCGTGCCCCGGCTGGAGACGCTGAACAAGCACGGCATCCGGGTGGCGCTGGACGACTTCGGCACCGGGTACTCCTCGCTGCGGTACCTGACCCGCCTGCCGGTGAACGTACTCAAGCTGGATCAGTGCTTCGTGGCCGAGCTGAACGGCACGCCGGAGGGGTCCGCGCTGGCCGAGGCCGTGGTCCGGCTGGGCCAGAGCCTGCACCTGGAGACGGTCGCCGAGGGCATCGAGCACGCCGAGCAGGCGACCGAGCTGGTCGGGCTCGGCTACGGCCTGGGCCAGGGCTACCACTTCTCCCGGCCGCTGCACCCGGACGACATCGAGGCGCTGCTCGCCGGCGCCGGCGGCCAGCTGCCGGTGCTGCCCGTACCGCCACCACCGGCGGTCGCGGCGTGACACCGCCGCCGGCGCGCCGGGCACGACGGCCCGGCGCCTTCTTCGTGTACGCCGGGGTCACCCTCACCGGGACCGCGGCGTACCCGTTGCTGCCGCCGCAGGCCCGCACCGTCTGGTACGACGCGGTCAGCCTCTCGGTGGTGCTCGCCCTGCTGGTCGGTGCGCGGCGCAGCGCGGCACCCGCCCGCCTGCCGTGGTACCTGTTCGCCGCCGGCCAGTTCTGTTACAGCGTCGGCGATGTGACCTGGAACGCCATCGACGCGCACCTCGGGTACGTGCCGTCACCGTCCCTTGTGGACGCCGCGTACCTGGGCTACTACCCGCCGGTCGCGGCCGGCCTGGTGCTACTCGCCCGGCGCCGGTCCCGGCGCGGCCAGTGGGCGGCGCTGCTCGACGCGCTGACCGCCGGTACCGCCCTCGGCCTGCTGGCCTGGGTGCTGATCCGGCCGAGCGTGGTGGCCGCGGGCGTCTCGCTCGCGTCCGGCGCGGTGAACCTGGCGTACCCGGCGGGCGACCTGGCCCTGCTGGTGCTCACCCTGCGCCTGGCGATCGGGCCGGGCCGGCGCTCCCGCGCGTTCCAGCTGCTGGTCACGAGCATGCTGCTGACCAGCGTGGCGGACCTGGTGTACCTGGCGCTGAGCATCCGGGGCAACTACAACGGCGGCGCCCCGACCGACTGCGCCTGGCTGCTCGGGTACGCCACGTTCGGCTGCGCCGCGCTGCACCCGTCCATGCGGCAGCTCGGCGAGCAGGCGGCGGCACCCGACCAGCCGGCGCTCTCCCCGCGCCGGATGGCCCTGCTCGCCGGCTCCGGCCTGTTCGCGCCCGCGGTGCTGGTGTTCGGCCCGGCCCTGGGCGAGCCCACCGACGTCGCCAGCTTCACGGTCGGCGCCACCCTGCTGTACCTGCTGCTGCTGTCCCGCCTGGTCGGCGTGGTACGCCGGCAGGAGCGCGCGATCCGGCGCGAGCGGGTGCTGCACGAGGCCGGCCGCCGGCTGGTGTCCGCCGCGTCCCTGGACGAGGTGCGCGAGGCGGCGGTACAGGCGGCGGCCGAACTGGCCGGGCCCGGCTTCCGGGCCGAGCTGACCGGCGCACCGCTCGGCGACACGGATGCGGGGTTCGCGGTACCCCTGATGATCCAGGACGAGTACCGCGGCACCATCCTGGTCGACGGCCCGTACCCGCCGGGGCTGGGGGCACAGGCCGGCCTGGCCGCGCTGGCCACCGACGTCGCCCTGGCGCAGGAGGCGGTGCTGCAGCACCTGCGCCGGCAGCGCAGCGAGGACGAGCTACGCGTGCTGGCGCTGCACGATACCCTCACCGGGCTGGCCAACCGCGCCCTGTTCGTGGACCGGCTGCAGCACGCGCTGGACCGCCGCCGCGCCGGCGGTCCGGACCTGGCCGTCCTGTTCATCGACCTGGACGACTTCAAGACGGTCAACGACAGCCTCGGCCACCAGGCCGGCGACGAGCTGCTGGTGGCGGTGGCCCATCGGCTGCGCGGCACGCTGCGGGTGGCCGACACCGCGGCCCGGTTCGGCGGGGACGAGTTCGCCGTCCTGCTGGACGGCACCACCGGCCCGCAGGCGAGCCAGCTCGCCCAGGCCATCCTGCGCGGCTTCGACGCGCCGTTCACCACCGGCGGGCGCGAGGTCTTCGTCCGGGTGAGCGTCGGCGTGGCCACCGCTGACTGGCGGGTCAGCGGGCCGGAGACCCTGCTGCGCAACGCGGATGTGGCGATGTACCGGGCGAAGTCGGCCGGCGGCAACGGTTTCGAGGTGTTCCAGCCGAGCATGCACGCGGAGGCGGTGCACCGGCTGGAGCTGCGGGCCGACCTGGAACGGGCGCTGGAGCGCGGCGAACTGGTGCTGTTCTACCAGCCCATCGTGGACCTCGCCTCCGGGCGGGCGGCCAGCTTCGAGGCGCTGATCCGCTGGCGCCACCCGACCCGGGGCCTGCTGGAGCCCGGCCACTTCATCCCGATCGCCGAGGAGACCGGGCTGATCATCCCCATTGGACAGTGGGTGCTGCGGACCGCGTGCCAGCAGGCGTACGGCTGGCAGCGCGCGTTCGGCATGCCGCTGTCCATGGCGGTCAACGTGTCCGTGCGCCAGCTGGCCGACGACGGCCTGATCGACGATGTCGCGGCCGCGCTGCGTGACAGCGGGCTGAGCCCGCAGAGCCTGACCCTGGAGCTGACCGAGAGCGCCTTCATGGCCGACACCGACGCCGCGGTGGCCCGGGTCAGAGCGATCAAGGATCTGGGGGTACGCCTGGCGATAGACGACTTCGGCACCGGCTACTCATCACTGTCCTATCTGGACCGTATCCCCGCGGACATCATCAAGATCGACCGTTCGTTCGTGTCCGTACTGCTGGAGTCCGGCGACCGCCCGCCGCTGGTGCAGATGATCCTCGACCTCGCCCGCAACCTGCACGTACAGACAGTCGCCGAGGGCGTGGAGAACCAGTCCCAGTACCAGCGCCTCCAGGAGCTGGGCTGCTTCCTCGGGCAGGGCTACCTGTTCTCCCGGCCGCTGGACCCGCTGGCCATGGAGCAGCTGCTGGCCAGCGGCGTGCTGGACCGCCGCTCAGCACTGGCCGCGTAGCTCACACCGCCTGGCTCACACCGCCTGCGGCGTCTCCGCCAGCTCGGTCAGCAACCCCTCGCAGCTGCGTACCACGATGCGGGCCGCGCGCCGCTGGTCCTCGCGCAGCGCCGGGTTCTCGGTCTGCTCCCGCCACCGGGCCAGCGCGTCGGCGCCCAGCGACCACAGCTCCTGCTCGGTCGGCTCGTGCGCAAGACCCAGCCGGGCGCTCACCCCGGTACCGGCCGCGCCGAGCAGCCGCCGCGCCTCCGCGTCCAGCCCGGGCGGCAGGGCGGTATGCCCGGTACGCAGCGCGGCCAGCAGCCGCAGCTCCTGGAAGTCGTGCGCGTTGGCCAGCGCCCGGTCCAGGTCCATGAGCAGCCGGCGGGCACCCGGGCGCGGGTCCTCCCGCACCACCGTGCCCAGCGCCAGCAGCGCCGACCGCGCTTTGAGCACCTCGCGCCGGTCCAGGAACAGCTCGTTCATGCACTCCCGCAGCTCGTCCAGGCCGCTGCGCCGGACCAGCTCGCCGGCGAGCGAGGACGGCATCGCGGCGCCGGTACGCAGCAGCGTGCTGGCCAGCCGGACACCGGCCAGCCCGAACCGGGCCAGCAGGTCCACGCGTACCTGCGGGTCCAGCGGTACCGGGAACCCGGTGCCGGCGAACCGGTCCGCGGACAGCAGGTACCCGGCCAGCTCGTCGCGGGGCCGCCCGGCCAGCGCGCAGAGCGCGTCGCACTCCGGCTCGCGCAGGGTACGCCCGGCCACCGCGAGCTGCCCGGCGAGCGCCACCACGGTCTGGCACACCGCGCGTACCTGCGGCTCCCGGCGCAGCCGCCGGGCCAGTTGCCGGGCCGAGGTCAGCGCGTCGATCCGCCCGCCGCCCACCTCGTCCGCGCGGGACAGCACCAGCATCGT
>DATEJJ010000948.1:0-4285 GCA_035278125.1 Rugosimonospora sp. | reverse complement strand
TGGGCCACCGCGCACCTGCCCGGCGCCGGGCTGCTGCGCGACGGGCAGAAGTGGATCGCCTGGTACGCGCTGCTCGCCGCGCCCTGCTGCGCCCTGGCGGTGGAGTCGCTGACCCGCCGGCTGGCGGACGCGGGGGTACGCGCCACGGTGCTGGTCGGCTTCGTGCTGCTCCCGCTCGCGCTGCTGCCCGACCTGGCCTGGGGCGGGCTAGGCCGGCTCGCCCCGGTGCGGTACCCGGCGGAGTGGTCGGTGGTACGCGACCAGTTGGCCCGCGACCCGCACCCGGGGGACGTGCTGGTACTGCCGTTCACGGCGTTCCGCCGGTACGCGTGGAACGCCGACCGGACCGTACTCGACCCGGCGCCCCGGTACCTGCCCCGCACCGTGATCGTGGACGACACGCTGCTGGTCGGTCCGGTCCAGGTCAAGGGGGAGGACCCGCGGGCCACCCAGGCGCGCGCCGCGCTGGACGCGGGGCAGCCGCTGGCCCCGCTCGGCATCGGCTGGGTGCTGGTGGAGCACGGCACGCCGGGCAGCCTTCCGGAGCGGCTGCTGCCCACGTTGATCACGGTCCACACGGGACCGTGGCTCACCCTGTACCGGGTACCCGGTACGATCGCCACGGCACGACCGGCCACCGCGCCGCGGGCGCCGGTGCTCGCGGGCGACGCCGCCGCGTTGGCGCTCCTGCTGGGGGCCTTCCTGTTGCGACCGAGGTTACTCGTGGGTAGATTGATGAGCCAGACGAGAAAGGACGGTGGCGACGGTGCGGATGATCCTGGCTTTGGCCGCTTCGGTTGCGGTGGGCGTGGTCCTGGCGCTGACCGCGGCGCTGGCGCTGGTGTCCACGAACGCGCCGGACGCGAAGGCGGCACAGGAACTTAGGTCCGGCAACGTCACCCAGCCCAACGCCGTCGTCTACGGCCAACGCTGAACCTGCGCCGGGTGCTGCACCGTCGACGGGGCGCGGCGCTGGTGCGGGATGAGCGCGGCTCGGGCGTTGCTGGGCCGCAGGCCGGTCGCCTCGCAGAGCACCTCTTCGAAGGCGTCCGCGCTGCGCTCCCAGTCGAAGGAGCGAGCGTAGGCCCGGCCCGCCTGGCCCATCGCCTCGCGCAGGCGCGGATCGGCCAGCAGCCGCTCCACCTGCGTCACGAACTCGTCGACGTTCCCGCCGGGGCCCTCGCCGTCGCCGGCCAGCAGCCCGGTGGTGCCGTGCCGGACCGACTCGCACACCCCGCCGGCCGAGCGGTACGCCACCGTGGCCACGCCGTGCGCCGCGGCCTCCATCACCGAGATGCCCCAGCCCTCCTTCTGCGACGGGCACAGGTGCAGCCACGCGCGGGCCAGGATCTCGTGCTTCGCCTGCTCGTCGACCCAGCCGTGCAGCACCACCCGGTCGGCCACCCCGCGCTCGGTCGCGAGCTGGCGCAGCGCCACGTCGGACGGGCCCCGGCCGACGATCTCCAGGCGCAGGTCGGGCCAGCGGTGGCTGAGCCGGGCCACCGCCTCGACCGCGTGCTCCAGCCGCTTGTGCGGTACCAGCCGGCTCACCACGACCAGCATCGGCTCGGCCGAGCGCTGTGGGGGCACGTCGGGTACCGGCTCGAAGCCGTTGGGTACCACGGCCACCCGCTCGGCGGCCACGCCCAGCGAGGTCAGCTCGGTGCGGGTGTGCTCGGACACCGTGACGTACCGGCACTTGCGGTAGACCAGCGGCGAGATGCGCGACTCCACCCACCAGCCCAGCGGCCCGAGTACCGGCCCGAACCAGCTGCGCCACTGCTGCCGGTGCAGGTGGTGGACCAGCAGCACGACCGGGGAGCGGGTCACCAGCCGGCTGAAGAAGGGCATCCCGTTCTGCACGTCCACGACCACGTCCTGGCGGGACCGCAGCAGCGAGAGCAGGGCCCACAGGTACACCGTGTACCGGTTGCCCCGGCGGCGGAACCGTACGCCGTCGAGCATCTCGGTGCGGGCGGACCCCGGGTAGCGCCGGCACAGGATCGTCACGTCGTACCCGCGCCGCACCAGGCCCTGCGCGATGCGCTCGATGTACACCTCGGAGCCGCCGGCCTCGGGGTTGCGGGTGTCCCGCCAGCTCACCATCAACACCGTAGGGGCGCTCATCGCGCCCCCACGCCGATCCGGGTACGGGTGCTCCCATGACGCCAGACCGCGCCGCCACGCTCAGCCGTTCGGTACACCTGTTCCGGGCGTTCCTGGTTGAGCAGACCGACCCGGACCGCTTCTACCAGGCGCTCGCCCGGGACTCGGTCCGGCAGCTGTCGCACTACACCGACCCGGCCGGGTGCACCATGCTGGACGTCGGCGGCGGGCCCGGGTACTTCGCCGACGCGTTCCGCGCCGCCGGCGCGACCTACCTGGGCGTGGACCCCGACGTGGGGGAGCTGTCCGCCCGCGGTACCCCGGCGCCGGGCATGGTGCGCGCCAGCGGAACCGCGCTCCCGGTGGGTACCTCCACAGTGGACATCTGCTACTCCTCGAACGTGCTCGAACACGTACGGCAGCCAGGGCTCATGCTCGACGAGATGGTGCGGGTGACCCGGCCGGGCGGCACCGTCTTCGCGTCCTTCACGCCCTGGTGGTCCCCCTGGGGCGGTCACGAGACCGCACCCTGGCACTACCTCGGTGGTGAGCGGGCGCGTCGGCGCTACGTCCGGCGTACCGGCCACGAGCCCAAAAACCGTATCGGGCACAGCCTGTTCCCCATTTCGGTGAGTGGGGCCCTCTCCTGGGCCCGCTCCTGTCGCACTGCCGCGGTGGTCGACCTGCTGCCGCGCTACCACCCCTGGTGGGCGCGGTGGATCGTCCGGGTACCGGTGGCTCGGGAAGTCCTGTCCTGGAACCTGGTCATGGTGTTGCGCAAGTCGGCTTGAGCACCGCGTCCGGCGCTATGCCACACCCGCCATCTCGCGCCGGTGCCGTACCGACAGACTGCTCGGCACGTTGGCCCGGCCACCCGGCAGGAGGAGCACGAGCAGACCGGCGAGGAGGAACAGCACGCCGAGTCCGATCAGCAACCGGGGTCCGCTGTCGTAGAGGAGCCGGACCTTCGCGCGGTCCGACTTGGCCTTGTCCACACTGGTCTGCACGGTGTCCGCGGTGAAGGCGAGCGTGCCGTCCAGCAGCAGCTGCCCGTCCTGTCCGTTGGGCCCGCGCAGGAACTGGTGAACCTTCTCCTGGCCCTTGACGATCTGGCCGGTGTACGGCTCGACCCATACCGTGCGCCGGTCCTCGTACATCCGCCCGGCGGTCACGGTGTCGTTCGTGGTACCGCCGACGAGGCTGCTGGGTGCGTCCACGTCGGCGATCTTCGTTACCGGGATCGTCTGCACGAACCGGTACGTCGGCAGCCCGTCGATCACCTCCTCACCGTCGAAGTGCATCATGGGCGCGGTCCTGGTCAGCACGTCGAAGAAGGGGTAGTCCTGCTTCTGCGTGTTGAACGGGAACTTGTACTGCAGGCCGGTCGCCTGCACGCCCGCGTCAGTGTTGATCTTCTGGTCGCTGCACGGCTGCACCGCCATCGCGGTGCGCCGGTCGACGCACACCCACTGGTCCTGCGCGTCCACCATCGCGCCGGTGTCGTCCTCGGTGACCAGGCCCATCTCCCACACCGCGACCTTGCCGTTGACCCGCACGTCCGGCGAATCGATCTTCCCGTCGACCCGCCGGGTGGCGGTGAGGAGAACATCGCTGCGGGTCTTGAGGGTGGCTGGATAGAACACGGTCGCGGTACCTTGGGCGATCGACTTGACGCCCGGGTCGAGGGGTGCCACGGCGAGCTTCGGGTAGGCGTAGAACCGCAGTAGGAGTCCCAAGGTGACGCCGAATATCCCCAGGGCCAGTAGTCCGAGGCCGATCGCTCGCCGCACAGGAACCTCCAACTAGTGAACGGTGTCACTGGCTGGAGCCCGATGTTACTCCGGGGTAGCTTGGCGTGAAAGTCGAGAGCGGGGAAAAATTCTAATCTGATTCTTTCAATTCCTTAACGGAATGCCAAGGTGCGTCACGATACTGCGGAGCGCAGTCGGGGCGCTACCATCCTGCTCGATGCGAACGACCACACCCGCCGACGAAGCCCGCGCGGCGGTCGCGGCATACGCCGAGCCGGACTTCTCCTGGAGCACGCTGCTGCAGGCCGACCTGTCCGGGCCGCGGGAGCCCGGTCCCGTCGCCGCGGGCCTGGCCGCGCTGGCGGCGCGGTACCCGCACCTCGGCCCGCCGCCGCGCGTCTGCCTGGTACCGGCCGTGGCGGACCTGC
>DATEJJ010000947.1:0-2278 GCA_035278125.1 Rugosimonospora sp. | reverse complement strand
TGGGAGGCCGAATTCCGCTCGCCCGCGCTGCACCTGGCCGCCCGGGCGCTGGCCGCACGCACCACAGTGGACGATTCACCGCTGATGCTCGCCCTGTTCGCGCTCGCGCTGACCCGGATCACCGGCATCAACCCGGTGGTGGTGCAGGTGGTGGTCAGCAACCGGTTCCGCCCCGGGCTCGCGGAGACGGTGAGCCCGGTCAACCAGACCGGGCTGTGCGTGCTGGACATCGCGGATCTCAGCGTGGTGGACGCGATCCGGCACACCGCGAAGCGCGCCCTCGTCGCGTACAAGTATGCCTATTACGACCCGGTGCGGCTCGACGAGCTGGTGGCGCGGCACGGCCGCGAGCGCGGCGAAGACCTCGACATCGCCTGCTACTTCAACGACCGGCGCGCGTTCGGCGCGCGCCCGGAACCCCCGGACCGGGACTCCGTCGCGGGCAGCGAGTTCCGCTGGAACCGGCGCCAGGACGACCCGTGGGAGCGGCTGTTCCTGCACGTGGAGAACGTACCCGGGACCGCCGCGCTGACCCTGTGCGCGGACACGCACTACCTGTCGCCGCACCACATGGAGGCGCTGGTGCGTGGCATGGAGGCGGTCGCGGTGGAGGCGGTGCGGTGACCTGTATGGCCGCGGTCGCCACCTACCTGCCCGAGCAGCGGGTGCCGATCGAGGCGCTCGCCGGCGAACTCGGCCTGCCGCCCATGCGGGTCAAGGTGTTCCGGCGCTACCACGGGCTCGCCGAGGTGTGCCGGGCCCCGTCGACCGGCCTGACCGAGCTGCTGCTGGCCGCCGTGGACGGGCTCACGCAGCCGCCGGACTGGGCGCGGCGCGTCCGGTACGTGCTGCACGCCCGCACCTTCCCCGTGGTGGTGCCGTACCCGGTGAACCCGGTCCACGACGTGTGCCGGCGGCGCGGCCTGGCGCACGCGGTCGCGTTCACGGTGACCCACCACGCCTGCGCCACCGGCCTGCTCGCCATCGACCTGGCCGGCCGGCTGCTCGCCTCCGACGGCGACCCGGACGGGCTGGCGCTGGTGCTGGCCGGGGAGAAGGCGTTCACCGCGGACGCGCGGATGGTGCCGGAGACCTCCCTGTTCAGCGAGGGCTCGGCGGCCTGCCTGGTCGGCGCCGGCGGGCTACGCGACCGGCTGCTCGCGTACGCGACCGACCAGCACGGCGAGTTCGACGATGAGCTGTGCCCGGATCCGCTGGCCTTCCAGCAGGAGTACCACGCGATGCTGGGCGACGTGGTGCTCGACGCGGTGGCCCGGGCCGGCATCGCGCTGGCGGACCTGCGGCTGGTGCTGCCGCACAACGTGAACGCGGTGGCGTGGCGGCGGCTGTGCCGGCGGATCGGCTTCCCGCTGGAGCGGGTGCTGCTGGACAACGTGCCCCGGCTCGCGCACGTGTTCTGCGCCGACGCGTTCATCAACTACCGGACCGCCCGGGAGCGGGGCCTGCTGCGCCCCGGCGACCGGTACCTCATCGCCGCCGCCGGCGCGGGGCGCGGCGCGACGTTCTCCGCGATGGTCTTCGAGCACTAGGTGGGAGGGAACCGGCATGGACACTCCGGTGGATACCGCGCTGCGGGACCGGGTGGTCGACACCATCTGCGCGGTGGTACCGCGGCTGACCCGGCAGCAGTTGCCGACCGTGGGCGAGGGTACGCGGCTGATGGAGGACCTGAACCTCAGCTCGTCCAGCACCCTGGAGCTGATGCTGGAGATCGAGGAGAGCCTGGAGATCCAGATCAACGTGGAGGACATCGACCGGGACGACTTCCGCACCGTGGGCACGCTCGCCGACTTCGTGGCCGGGAACCTGCTGGATGAGTAGCGCCCTGCGCCGTGCGGTCGCCCGTGACTTCCCCGGGCCCGCGGCCGTCGCCGCCGCGCCCGGGCACCGGGCGCACCTGCGCGGGTACCTGGCCGACCTGGCCGCGCCGTACCGGGTCGCGCTGCGCGAGCCGATGTTCGACGACGCGTGCGGCCAGTCGTACGGCGAGATGGCCGCGACCCTGCTGGCCGAGGTGCTGCCGCCGGACGAGGCGGTGGACCTGCTGGTGCTCGCGTTCGCGGTGCCGGACATCCGGCCCGGACGGTCCACGGCCACGTACCTCAGCCACATCTGCCCGGGGCGTCCGCTCGCGTTCGCGATCTGCGACCAGGGCGCGGCGGCCGGGTTCACCGGACTGCGGCTGATCCTGTCGTACGCGCGCGACCGGGAGCGGCGGCGCGCGGTGCTGCTGGTGGTCGAGCAGGCCGCCCTGCAC
>DATEJJ010000946.1:0-5100 GCA_035278125.1 Rugosimonospora sp. | reverse complement strand
GTCCCGGCGGCGCTGGTGGCCGGGCCGGCGCCATACCCGCCGGTGGGTCCGTCGGCGGTGGTGGGGGTGGTCGGGTCCTGCTCGTCCTCGTCGGGGTCAGCGTCCTCCTCGCCCTCGCGGCGCAAGGCGTCGTTGGCGGCCGCCTCCGACTCGGCGGCCAGCGCGATGACTTGCAGGTCGAGCTCCTGGAAGCGGGCGCGGGTGGCGGCCAGGTTCTCCGCGTGGCGAAACGGCTTGGTCAGGTCGCGCTCGGCGCGGGCGATCTCGCCGGTACGCCGGTGGATGTCCTCGCGGGCCTTGTCGCGCACCGATTCGAGCTTGGCCAGCCGGTTTTCCAGCCGGGTGCACAGGTCGCCGGTCTTGAGGTCGTCGGCCAACAGGTGCAGCTCGGTGCCGGGTGCGTCCTCCAGCCAGACCCGCACGCCGGCCACGAACTGGCCGGACCGCTCGCCGCGCAGGTACATCTCCTGCCGCTGGGCGGTGATGGTGAACCCGCCGAACTCGCCGACCTGCTGGGGTGGCGCCGATGCCTGCCGGACATCGGCCAGCAGCAGGCCGAGCACGGTGCGCAGCCGGTCGTTGGCCTCGCCGCGTTTGCTGTAGCGGGTACCGCGCACGGTGATCGCGAACCGGTCACCGCGGGTGTCGCTGCGACGCGCGATCGCGGCCTCGGCCTCCACGATCTGCTGTTCGGCGATGCCGATCTCCTGCCGGTGGTTGGTGATCGTCCACCGCAGTTGACCCTGGTTGCGGTGGTAGCCACGTTCGGCGCGCTCCAGCCGGGCCAGCTCGGCCTTGGCCTTGGCGTGCTCGACCAGTACCGGGTTGCCGGTCGTCGCGGCCTTCATCTCCTCGTAGGACAGGGTGACCTCACCGACGTCCTCGCTGCGCGGCCCGGCCCGGCCGGTGAGCACCCGGTCGGCGAGGGTGGCCTTGTAGGCGACCTTCTGCCACTTGAAGGCGTCCAGGCTGCGTTCGGTGGCGTACCGCTCGATGCGGATCTCGTCGTTCTGGTTGCCGCGCCGGTCGATGCGCCCCTCGCGCTGCTCCAGGTCGCACGGCCGGTACGGGGTGTCCAGGTGGTGCATGACCAGCAGCCGGTCCTGCACGTTGACGCCGGTGCCGCCCTTCTCCGTGCTCGCCACCAGCACTGCCACCCGCCCGTCGCGGCAGGCGGCGAACAGCTCGGCGCGGGCCCGGTCGTCGTGCGCCTCATGGATGAACCGGATCTTCTCCCGGGGTACGCCGCGGGCCACGAGTTGGGCGCGCAGGTACGCGTAGGAGGTCCATCGGCCGGGGTTCTTGTCGCTGGGAGTACCCAGGTCACAGAAGACCATCTGCAGCGCGCCGGGGGTCGGGTGCGGCTCGCCCTGCGGGTCGAGGTAGATGCGCTGCGCGTTGGCGTGGTAGTAGCCGGCGATGCGGTCGGCGGCCACGTCGAGCTTCTGCGGCTCCTCGGTGGACAGCCCGACCAGCCGCAGGTCCAGCGCCGCCGCCGAGCCCTCGCCGACGATTTTGAGGATGTTGTCGCCACCCGGCTCGGGACGCTTGCCGCGCAGGGCCGCGGCGCGGGCCACCAGTTCGGCGACCTTGTCCAGCAGCTGCGCGCTGGGCTGCACGATGACCATCTCCGGCTGGCGCAGCCCGTCGGCGCGCGGCGCCAGGGGTGGGCGGGGCAGGCCGAGGTCGTCCTTGGTCTTGACGTCGGCGAACACGTGCAGCGTGGTGACCAGCTTGTCGATGTTGACGAAGTCGTGGCGGGTCTTGTTGCGCAGCCCGCCCCCGTCCGGGGTGACCTCGATGATGACCTTGCCCTCGGCGTAGGTGGCCAGCCACGCGTCGATGTCGGTGATGCCCTGCTGCGCCATCAGGTCCGGACGCAGGTACCGGTACTCGGTGAACAGCTCGACGATCGAGTTGGCGATCGGGGTGCCGGTGGCGCGGGTACCCCAGCGCGGCTGCCGCTCGCGCAGCCAGGCCAGCTTCATGTCCATTTGCTGGGCCCGCTGGGATCCCTTGATCGACATGCCGGGCACGTTGGACACGGTGCGCAGGTTCTTATCCCGGTGCGACTCGTCCCGGAAGATGTAGTCGATGCCGGTCAGTTCCCACCAGATCCCGGCGTCCTTGTCGGTGTCGAGCCGTTCCTGCAGCCGCGCCTCGCGGTTGGCCTTCTTGGTTTCCAGCCGCTTGAGGGTCAACTCCGCACCCGCGGCGCGCGCGGCGGTGATGCGCTCCTCCAGCTCGGCGGTCTGCGCGTCGACGTACGCCTGCTCCGCGTCGGGGCTCATCGGCAGCATCTCGAACGCCGACTCGGTCAGGATGACCGCGTCCCAGTCGCCGGTGGCCATCCGCGCCACCATCAGCCGCCGGCGTTCCTTGTCCAGGTCCTCGGTGGAGGCGGCGAGGAGTTTGGCCTGCGGGTACAGCTTGAGCCACTCGCGGGTCCACTGGTCGAGCAACTGGTTGGGGACGACCACCACGGGCTTGCGGGCCAGGCCGAGGCGGCGCAGCTCCATCGCCCCCATGATCATGGTGGCGGTCTTGCCGGCGCCCACGGCGTGGTAGAGGCCGACCGCGGGTTCGTGGATGATGCGGGCCGCGGCGGCGATCTGGTGCGGGTCGGGCTTCCAGGTCATGGCCAGACCCGGCAACGACAGCGCCACGTCGTCGTAGTTGCGCGGCACGTACCGCTGGAAGGTGTCGTTGTACCGGGCGACCAGGTCGGCGGCCCGGTTCGGCTCCTCCCAGATCCAGTCGGCGAACCGCTCGCGCATCTCGACGGCCTTCTCGGTGGCCGCCATGATCGCGTCGAGGTTGACCACCTGCCGCTGGTTGGGTTTGCGCCCGACGGTGTCCTTGATGACGAACTCGCGCTGCTCCATGATCGTCTGGGCGATCTCGGTGGCGCTGCGCCGGTCGGTGCCCCAGGTGGAGCGGGCCGCGACGGTGCCCTGGTGCTGCGAGGCGACGCTCCACATCGCGCCGCCGCCGTGCTCGACCACCACGGTGTCGTCGTCGAGGATCTCGGACAGGAACTGCTGGATGTACGCGGCGCCGATCCAGGGGGCGCCCATCTTCACCGCACCGGAGTCGGTGATCTCCTCCGGGCCCAGGTCCCGGGGGACGACCTTCTCCAGCTCGGCGACGTTGACCGCGTACCGGTCGTCCTCGTCGGCGGCGACCCGCGCCGCGGCGAGCTTGGTCTTGACGTCCCCGGACAGGTACGCGGCCGCCGGTTGCAGCCGCCCGGTGCCGGGTTCGTCGAAGACCAGGGTGCCCAGCGCGTGGCGGGCGGCCGCCTCGTCGACGCCCAGTAGCCAGGCCACCCTGTCCAGCCGGACCTCGCCGTGGTCGTCGAGGCAGATGGCCAGGGCGTCGGCGGGGTTGTCGGCGCCCAGCCGGGGTGGGCGGGGTGCCACCACCCGCTGGCGGAAGATGTCGGCCTTGGTGGCGGTCTGGGTCTCCTCGTCGAAGACCTCCAGGGCCCGCACCACCGGGGAGAACGGGTCGTCGCGGAAGCCGCCCTGCTTGGGCCGCACGCGGCGCATCAGCGCTTCGCCGGTTTCCTCGTCGACGGCGGGCAGCATCTTGCCGGTGGCCTTGTCCTTGCGGCGGGCCGGCACGTCGGTGAACCGGTTGATCGGGCCGTAGGCCGAGGCGTAGGCGTCGTAGCGGCTGTTGAGTCGCTGGCGCAGCCGGTCGATGTGGTCGGTGTCGTCCAGGCTCGCGGCCTCGGCCTCCAGCAGTTCGACGGCGGTGTCGCGCAGCCCGAGCAGGGCGCGTAGCTCGGCGACCTGCGCCTGGGCCCGCTGCCGCGCGTCGCGGCTCTTGGCGTGGATGTTGGCCGGGACGTAGGGCTCCCACCGGCCGTCGTCCTGGCGGCTGAACGTGCCGTCCGGGTTGAGTCGCAGGTAGCCGTCCGGGTGGCGGTGGGAATGGGGCAGCAGCGCCGCCGGCGGCGCCGTGGCCGGCTCACCGGTGGCCGGGCTCATCAGCAGGTCCTGCGCGCGGGCCAGCTCGGCGATCTCGGCCAGGGCTTGGGCCAGTTGGGCCGGGGCGGCCGCGGGGTCGCCGGCCACGGACACCTCGTCGTGGCGGTACAGGCCGTCACCGACGGCCAGCCGGCCCAGCACCCGCTCGGGGTGCGCGACGAAGTAGGCGTTGACCCGCAGGGTGACGTCCTCGACGTCGACCGCGGCGGTGTACTCCCAGTCGAACGGCGCCGGTTCGCGGTCGTCTTCGCGGCGCCGGAAGATCAGCACGTCGGTCAGGGCGTCGGTGCCGGCCGCGCGGGCGTGCGCCCGGCTGGGCAGCCGCACGGCACCGACCAGGTCGCCCATCTGCTGCATCTCGCGGCGGGCGGCTGGGTTGGTCGCGTCCATGGTGTACGCGGAGGTGATCACCGCGACCAGGCCGCCGGGCCGGGTGGCGCGCAGGCTCTTGAGGATGAAGTGGTTGTGGATGGCGTGGTTGCCGCCGTTGTCGCGCTTGTCGTGCAGCCGTAGGTCGCCGAACGGCACGTTGCCCACGACCGCGTCGATGCTGCCGGTCTCCAGCCGGGTGGCGGCGAAGCTCTCGGCGAGGATGCTCGCGTGCGGGTGCAGGGCCGCCGCGATCGCCGCGGTGGTCGGGTCCAGCTCGACGCCGGTGATCTCGGCGGTCTGCGGGGCGAACGCGATGAAGTTGCCCGACCCGCAGCCGGGTTCCAGGACCCGCCCGCCGGTGAAGCCGAGCTCGCCCAGACCGTCCCAGATGGCCTGCACGAGCGCGGCGTCGGTGTAGTGGGCGTTGATGACGGTGCGGCGGGCGGCGGCCAGTTCCGTCTCGTCCAACAGCGTGGCGAGCTCGTCGCGTACCCAGGCGTACTTGTCGTTGACCGGGTCCAGCGCGGCCGGCACCGCGCCCCAGCCCGACCAGCGGCCCAGCACCGCCTGCTCGTCGGGGGTGGCCGGACGCTGCTCGGCCTGCACAGTGCGCAGCGTGCGCAGGGCGGCGAGGTTGGCGCGGATGCGGGCCACTTCACCGGAGGGCGCCAGATCCGCCTGGCTGTCGGGCCGGAACCGGGCCGGCAGGCCCGCGGGATCCGGCGCGGCAGGA
>DATEJJ010000945.1:0-8162 GCA_035278125.1 Rugosimonospora sp. | reverse complement strand
CGGCCGGCGCTCTCGGTACCCGCGACCGAGGCGAACAGCACGTCCTCGCCGACGGTCGCGGACAGCCGCCACGGCGTACCGGCGATGGCCTGCGAGGCGTACCACCACCAGTGCCCGTCGTACCGGTACCGGCCCTGCGGGGCGCGCTGGAGCGCGGCGGCGAGGCCCCGGTCACGGGTGGCCACGGTCGGCGTGGTGGCGTCCGGTTCGTTCGCGGCGACGATCGCACCCGAGGCGTCGGTCAGCTGCACCAGGGCGCCCGGCAGGGACAGCGCGGTGGACAGGTACGCGGACAGCGGGCTGTGCGTGATCTCCACGGCGCCGGAGAACACCCGCCGCCCGGCGGTGCTGGTGAACGGTACCGCGAAGGCCACCACCGGTACCCCGCGCGCGGCCGAGGGCACCACGCCCGACACCGCCGGCCGCCCCTCCACCAGGGCGGTGCGCAGGTGCGCGTACCGGCTGGCCAGGTCGGTGCCGATCAGCGCGGGGTTGGCCGGTGCCACCTGCATCGCCCGACCGCGCCCGTCGAGCAGCACCGCCGCCGGGTACCCGAAGCCGGCCACCGTACGGGTGAACTCCCGCTCGCCCACCACCGGGTCGGTCAGCAGGGCCGCGGCGGCGACCTGCTCCCGGTCGATCAGGTCGGCCACGTACGAGGTGACGAAGTCGGCCATCAGGGTCACCCGCAGCTGGTACCGCTGCACCAGACCGTCCCGGCCGTCGCGCTGCAACCAGAGCAGCCCGGCGGTACCGGTGGTGGTCAGCAGCAGCCACACCGCGAGCGGGAGGGCGAGGAAACGCCACGCCAGCCGCGGCAGCCGGAGAAGCCGTGCGGGTACCACACCCCCGCCATCGGCGGTACGCCGCGCGGGCTGAGGAATCACCCGGGGTGGGTTGCAACCAAATGCCAACCGAGTAGCAACCGTGATCGCCCCCGCCGGCCGGCACACTCGTGAGCAAGGGGCGGGCCGACCCCGCCTCGATACGCGGAGGGGGACCGTGGGATGGCGCTGCCACAGTTAGCACACATCGAGCTGCCGAAGCTCGGATCGGAGTCGGCCCGGATCCTCGTCGTGGACGACGAGGCGGACATCCGCAACCTGATCGCGGCAAAGCTGACGAGCGGTGGCTTCGAGGTACAGACGGCGTCCGGCGGGCGCAAGGCACTGTCCATCATGGAGCGCTGGTCGCCGGACCTGGCGATCCTGGACGTGTCCATGCCGGAGATGTCAGGCATCGAGCTGTGTAAACACCTGCGGGGTACCCTCCGGACCCAGGAACTGCCGATCATCATGCTGACCGCGCGTACCCACATCAAGCACGAGCACGAGGGTCTGATGGCCGGCGCGGACGTCTACCTGACCAAGCCGTTCAGCCCGCGCGCCCTCCTCGCGGAGGTACACGACCTGCTCAGCTACACCCGCAAGTAGCGCGACCGCGCCGGCCGATCCGGGGTCTCAGCAGGCGTTCGACCTGAACGCCGAGATCGCCGCGCCGCTGAAGCCGCAGGTGAACGGCGTGAACCGGCTGTCGTTGTCGAGCCACCGCTTGAACCAGGAGACCATGCCCCGCGACGCCGTGGGGTTGTCACTCATCGGCCAGAAGTGGTCCGCGCCGGCCAGCTCGACGTACGTCTTGGGGCCGCCGAGGCTGTTGTAGAACGGGATCGCGTGCGAGGCGGGCGGCGCGACCGTGTCGTTCTGCCCGCCCACGATGAACTCGGGCTCGGTGACCTGTGACCAGTTCTGGTTGAGGTCCCACGGCGCGAACGCCACGCCCGCCTTGACCTTGCCGCTGGTGTCCTTGGACAGGGCCTCCAGCGTGCCGCCGCCACCCATCGAGTACCCCGCGACCCCGCGCCGGCTGCCGTCGGCCCGGGACCGCACCTCGGCCGGCGCGGTGTTGACCGCCCAGTCCAGCGCGGCGAGCAGCTGGGTGCCGCGGCTGTCCGGGAAATCGAAGATCGTGTTGGTACTCGCGCCCACCACGACAAAACCCCACGACGACAGCCGCGGGCCGAGCCACTGCACGTTGCTCCAGGTGTTCAGGAAGCCGGGCACGATCGCCACCACGGGGTACAGACCGGGGGTGGTCGGGTAGTACACAGTGCCGCCGCCGAAGCCGCTGGCGTTGGTGATCGTGCTGGAGGTGACGGCGAAGCTGCCGTCGCCGGTGATGTTCGCGGCGGTCGGGGCCTGGCCGATCTCGTCGGCGTAGGCCGGTGCGCCGACCGCGACGCCGCCGACGGCCGCGGCCAGCACCAGGGTGCCGGCGGCGACGAGGGTACGGAAGCGAAGGCTGCGGGGGGATGTGGTGGTGAATCGGTGCGGTTGCTCCATGGGGGCTCCCTCAGGACGGTGGTGCACATCCTGGCGCGCACCCCGGGAGCAGCGGATCGGCGAAATCACCAGTGTCGTGGCGCGGGTCACGGGACTGGTCGAGGAGCCCCGTCACACCGGCGGGGTGCCGCCCGTCATCCCAGTGCACACCCGAAGCACAGGATCTGGAGAAGCCATGACAGCACCCATCCTGCTCACCGGCGGTACCGGGACGCTGGGGCGGCTCGTCGTACCGCGGCTGCGCGACGCCGGCCACCGGGTACGGGTCCTCAGCCGGGGCGGCCACGCACCCGGGGACGGCGTCGAGTACGTGACCGGCGACCTGACCACCGGCGAGGGCATCACGGCCGCCGTGGCCGGCATCACCACCATCGTGCACTGCGCCGGCAGCAACCGGGGCGACGAGGACAAGGCCCGCCATCTGGTACGGGCGGCCGCCGACGCGGGTACCGCGCACCTGGTGAACGTCTCCGTGGTCGGTGCCGACCGGGTCCCGGTCACCGGCCGGCTGGACCGCGCGCTGTTCGGCTACTACGCCTCGAAGGCGGCCGCCGAGCGGGTGGTGGCGGAGTCCGGCGTGCCGTGGACGACGCTGCGCGCCACCCAGTTCCACGACCTGATCCTCATGGTGGCCCGGGTGCTGACGAGATCGCCGGTGGTACCGGTGTTCGCCGGGTTCCGGTTCCAGCCGGTGGACCCGGGTGAGGTGGCGGCCCGCCTGGTGGAGCTGGCCCTGGACAGGCCCTCCGGGCTGGTACCCGACCTGGCCGGGCCGCGCGTCTACGGCATGGACGAGCTGGTGCGCGGGTACCTGCGGGTCACCCGCAAGCACCGGCTGCTGCTGCCGGTACGGCTCCCGGGTCGCGCGGCGCGGGCGCTGTGCGCGGGCGCCAACCTCGCCCCGGATCAGGCGAACGGCAAGCGCACCTGGGAGGACTTCCTCGCGGAGCAGGCCGGACGGGCCGGACGGGCCTGAACGGGCGGCGGCGGCATTCCACCCCCCGTGGCTGGAATGCCGCGCGCCCGTTCAGAGTGCAGGTCCAGGTGGCGTTCGAACGGCACCGCGGTGGCTTCCCAACCGGTGTCGGTGGCGGCCGCGAAAGTGGCGGGGCACGCCGCATCCGCCCGCTCCGGCGGGCTGGACGTGCGACCGCGCAGCGAAGAGCCGGAGAGCTGCCCCAACACCACTCCCTCGGTAGCCAAACTGATTCTCGCCAGTCGGCCAATACTGGCACAGATGAGTTTGGGCATCAAGATGGATGCAGATATTTACCGTTGACCGGGAGCGCGGCTATGGTTTGGGCATCTCGCGCACTGGCGCATGAACTCATGGTAGTGCCGGAAACCCGCGGATCCCGTCCCATTCGGGGCTTTCGGTGAGCTTCGTTGTTGGATGGGTGACCGGCAGGCAGGAGGACAGTTGGACAGGCACGCTGACCGCGAACAGGTGGACCCCGCCGACCCGGGGATATTCGCCGGCCCGCTCAACATCCTCTACACCAAGACGGGTACCAGTGACATTGCGGTTGCCGACGCACTACGGGCCGCCGGAATCCGGGTTACCGCGCAGTATCTCGGTCAGATCCGCAGCGGCAAACGACGTAATGTCGGATCCGACGTGGTACGCGGTCTGGAGGCGCACTTCGGCCTGCCGCCCGGTTACTTCTACCGGTCCGCCGGTGCCCCCGCGATCGAGCCCAACCCGGTTATCAAGGCGGTGAACAACCCCGAGGTCGCGGCCCTGCTGCTGCGCGCCGGGGAACTGTCCCCGCGGGGCCTGTCCTACCTGCGCGACCTGGCCGACCAGATACAGAAGTGGGACCTCGAAAGCGAGCAGCCGCCGGACGGCCCGGCCGGTCGGCCCGCACGATAGCGCCGCCCGCGCCCAATGACAGGAGCCAGCAGGATGCGACACATGTGGCGCAGGATCCTCAGGCGTCGAAGCGCGGACGGCTGCGACCGGCGCGTCCGGAAGTTGGTCGGCTCGCTGCCGTTGCCGGTCCCGTTCACCATCGAGGGCCTGGTCAACGCCGTCGCCGAGCGCACCGGGCGCCGTATCGTGCTGCACCCGCTGTACGACCTGCCGCCGGAGATCAGCGGCGTGTCCCTGCCCAAGACCGGCGACGAGAACGAGACCTCGTACGTCATCTGCTACGACGCCACCGTGCCCGCGTGGAGCCAGCAACTGATCATCCTGCACGAACTCGGACACCACCTGCTCGGCCACTCGCACCACGGCGACAGCCGCGGCTCCGGGGTGCGGCTGGGACTGGCGCGCACCTCGTTCGACGATCCGCTGGAGGTGGACGCGGAGTGGTTCGCCACCCTGATGGCCAACCGGATCGAGCGGCAGCAGCGCGTCGAGACCAGTCCGACCCTGCGGGTCATCCGCCGCGGCATCGAGCCCCGGCACCGATGGACCGACGAGTGACGCCCACGCCGTGGTGATCGTCGGCCTGGTGGCCGCCGCCGCGGCGGGCTGCTACGCGCTCGCCGTCGTGAAACTCGTCGCGCTTTTCTCCGACCGTTCCCGTTCTCTTATTCTGCGCGAGTACACGATCGCGGCGGCATCGATCGGCGTGACATTCACGCTCCTGTTGCCGCCGGTGATTTCCGCGATCGACCAATTCTCCGCGAATCTCGCGCTGCTCTGCAACAGCCTTGTCGGCATTGGCTGCCTGACCGCCGGGCAGACCATTCTGGTGGCCAGCCGGCCCGGCCCGGAACACTTGGCGCAATCACGCCGTACGGTCCGCCGATGGTGGATCGCCTGCTTCGTCATTGTGGTTGTCCGGGCGGCGCTGTTCATCTCCGCACCGGCGTACGTGCACCACACGGAAATGGTGGACTTCGCGCCGAACTACGCGCGCTATCCGACGCTCGCACTCTTCGACGGGCTGCGGCTGGCCTGGTTCACCGTGGTCTTCACCAATATGATCCGGGGCTACCGGGCGTACGCGCGGCAGGAGTCCAGCGGGCCCACGCGGTGGGGCATGCTGCTGCACTGCTGGGCCGGGTACCTCGGCCTGTTCTACGTCACCTACCAGGTCGCGTACGTGGTGGCGCTCTGGCTGCACCACCCGCTGCCGGGGGTGGAGCGCGCGATCGGCACGCTGATGCTGCTCAGCGTCGTGTCGACGGTGCTGCTCGCCACCGCGATCCTGTACCTCGGCCCGAACCTGGAGGCCCGGCTGACGTACCGGGCGCTCGGTCCACTGTGGCGGCTGGTCGCCGCGAACCGGGTCGGCGCGATTCTCGACGATCGCCAGTTCACCCATACGGAACGGCTCATCCGGCGGCGGCAGGAGAACATCGACGGGCTCGCCCGGCTGCGCAACCACTACGACGCGGTGCTGTGGCAGGACACATTTCACCATGCGCAAAGCTCGGGTGTGACCATACCGCGAGCCAAGATCATCGCAGATGCGGCCACCATCAACGGTGCGCTCACCGCCGAGCGGGAGGGGCGCCTTCCGGCGCTGGAACCAATGCGGCATGTGCCGAGCGGCCCGCAGGAGGCGGAACTGGCCTGGCAAATTGCGGTCGGCAAGGCCCTCAGGGAGCCTACAGCACGCCCCTGGCGGCACGGGGGAACCGCCAGGGGCGAGCAGTAATGGAGTTTACTGCCCCATCGATAGCGCGAGCAAGTCCACGGAATCCGTAGCCCAATACTCAGATCTGTGAACTCTCTAATGGGGTCTCGCATGGATCCCGGACGATGGGGTACCATTCCGGCCCCGCCGCGCTACGTCATCGTGGCCGGCGCGTACGCCCCCGGCGGCAGGCCGAAGGTCCAGCCGATCGCGTCCCGGGGTACCCGCTGGTCGGGCGGTACCCGCAGCACGTACCGGCGGATCGAGCCGTCGGGCTCCGGCGTGGAGTTGTCCACCTCGACCACCATGATGTCCTCGATGCCGCCCGGGTCGGCGATCCGCCAGAGCGTGCCGTACCCGTCGCGGGCGATCTCGCGCGCCTCGCACTGCGCCAGCAGCGCCGCGTACCCGAGCCGCTCCGCGATGATCCGGCGCAGCTCCGGGTCGGGCTCGGTGAACCAGTCCGCGACCGTGGGAGTGTGGCTGATCACCGGCGGCGGCACACTCACCCCGTGCCACGCGTACACGGCGAAGCCGTCGGCGTACGCGAGCGCCGGCCCGTCCTCCGCGTGCAGCCGGTACGACGCGGCTCCAGCGTGGTGCCACGGCTCCACCTCGGCGTACGCGGGCCGGCCGGTGAGCAGGCACACCTGCGGGTACGGCCAGAACGCGGCACCCGCCTGAGTGACGGCGGTGGCTAGGTCCAGCTGCTCGGCCGCGGTGGGCGCCAGCACCAGCAGCTCCGAGGAGGCGAGCAGCCGGCTCAGCGCCACGGCGCCACCGGCCAGCAGCCCGGTCCACAGCTGCGCGGAGTAGTCGGCGAAGGCCAGGCAGAGCGACCGGTGTGCCCGGGACAGGCCACGCGGGTTGAAGCCGAGCGGCACCTGCAGCGCGTCGCGCATCGCCTCGCGTACCGGCTCCTGGTATGCGTCCCGGGCCACGCCGAGGAACCGCTCGAAGACCGAACGCCGCAGCCCGGCGGTCAGCGGTGCCGCGCGCCGCGCCAGCCGGCCCTGCTCCGGTACGGCGCCGAGCAGCCGCTCCGCCGCCGGTACCAGCTTGCCCAGGATCGGGCGGGTGGACCGGTTGAACGCGGTGGGCCGCTTGTGCAGCAGGTCGAGGCGTACCCCGGCCGGGCTCAGGTACTCGCCCACGCCCGCCCAGAGCGCCGTCGCGACCGAGTCCCGCAACGGGTGCCCGACCGCGTCCCAGAACGGGTCGCCGAACAGGTCCCGCAGGGCCACCTTGGACATGTCCGGGCCGCCGTACGGGCCGGTGGACAGCAGCCACATCAGCACCAGCACGCCGGTCGGCGAGTCCGCCCACACGAAGCGGGGCGGTGGCCGGCCCGCCACCCGGTACAGCCCGCTGACCGCCTCCTGGGCCGCCTCCCGATCGGCAGGCGCGGCGGTCAGCAGCTGATCCAGCCACTCCTCCCGGACGGCGTCCAGCCGCGCCCAGCGTTCGGGCGGCAGTACGCCGAGCCGGGCCCGGCGGGCCATCAGTCCGCGACGATGCGCGGTGCCTTCGGCGCGTACTCGCGCTGGCGGACCACCTCGTACGCGCCGGGTGGCAACGGTACCGGTGCGTGCTCCTCGTGCACCAGCAGCGCCGATTCGCCGGTGATGCGCAGGAAGCGCCGCTCGATCTCGGCCTCGGGCAGGGCGAGCAGTTCGGCGTGGCGCTCGCTGATCGCGTGCCGGTGCCCGGTCACCTCGCCGTAGGCGAGCACCACGTCCGCGCCGTCGCGGGGTACGGGTACCGCCCCGGCGGGGATCGCCGCCACCGCCACGACCAGAACGTCACCTTGCCGGTACTGGACAACCATGCCAGTCCTCCTCCCGATAAGGGTCACTGGCTCCAGAATGCGCTTGATCGGCCGATCCGCAAATGCCCCCGGCCGTGCATCACGCTCTGTGGAGGGTCAGCAGGGTGATCTCGCTGGGCGCGAAGATGCGCAGCGGCGGACCCCAGAAGCCCGTACCCCGGCTGGTGTAGAGCTGCGTTCGCGGCCCGAACCGGCGCAGTCCCTGTACCGAGGGCTGGTCAATCCGTACCAGATAGTGGAACGGCCAGATCTGGCCGCCGTGCGTGTGGCCGGAGATCTGCAGGTCGATGCCGTGCTCCACGGCCGCGGCCACCTGCTGCGGCTGGTGCGCGAGCAGCAGCACCGGCAGGTCCGGGTCGGCGCCGGCCAGCGCGGCCGCGTGGTCGGCCCGGTGGCCCG
>DATEJJ010000944.1:0-2638 GCA_035278125.1 Rugosimonospora sp. | reverse complement strand
CCGTGCTGGTGTGTGCGGTGCTGGGGTGGACGGCCCAGGTCGTCAGTGTTCGGTGAGGGCGCTGAGTACCGTTGGCGGTAGCGGCTGGTCGCTGTAGAGCAGCCGGATCGCGGTGGCGTCCGGGTTACCGGCGTCCGGGCCGCGCCAGATGCGACGCAGGCCGGTCCGCTCGACCGCTCGTATCGACCGGTCGTTGCCTTCGAGTAGGTACGCGGTGATGGGGAGCTGGACCCGTTGTTGGTGTGCGGCGAGGATCGCCGTCGTACTGATTTCCTGGGCGTATCCTCGTCCCCAGTAGGGCGGGCGAAGCCGGAATCCGAGATTCCAGGCGACGCGGTTGCGGAGGAAGCAGCCGCCGATCCCGACGAACTCGTCTCCGTCCCAGGCGGTCCAGATGCCGAGACCGTCGCGGTGCCACGCGGCCTGCCAGTTCCCGATCATCCGCTGGGTTTGGGCCGGGTCGTGGTGGCGGGTCAGCGGGTCCGCAGCCCAGACGTGTGGATCGGAGTAGAGGTCGAACAGCCGCTCCAGGTCAGCCTGCACCGGCACACGCAGAGCCAGCCGCTGCCTCGAACTCCCACGCCGCGCTGCCGGATCAACCACGGAGATGATGATGGGCGACAGCGGACGCTATGGCACGCGGGTTTCTGTCAATGCCGCGGCCCGCCGTTCGCGCGGTGGGTACGAGGCTCGCTCTCCGACGACCAGCCACTTGGGCACAGGAGCGGGCTGATGCGGCTGGCGGGCCACCGCGACTGCCGACGAGATTATCGAGGTGCTGGGCGAACCTGGCCGGGCTGGGCGACGACTGGCACACTGCACGGTTCGAGAAGGTCTGATCCGGTGGTGTCGGCGTCGGGTCAGTCGAGCTGGGGTGCCGGCGTGGTCAGCAACCGCCTGGCCCCGGGTCCGTCGCGTCGGGCATGGTCTGCCCGGTGACGGCGGGCGGTGGGTAGTTGAGCACGACCGCGAACCCAGGTGGTGGGCGGCCGGGTGTGCCGTGGCTGGTGCACGGTCACGTCCACGGGAAATGGCGGGTCAACGAGCGGCAGGTCAAAGGTGGGCGTGGACGTGTGGGACTTCGCGCCGGTCAGTGAGAACGGGGACGGAACCTGGTCGAGCAGGCCCGTTGCGCCGGCCGATCCACCGTCGTTGATGAGGTCTGCCACACTCATCCCATGACGCAGGCCAGGGACGAAGCGGAAGCGATCGCCCGGACCATCACCTGGCAACGCCGGGTCGCCGGTCTGTGCGTGGCGGTGGCCGTGATGATGGGTTTGACATCATTCTCGGGCGGACCTGACGGGTACCGACTGGAGTACGCCGTGCTCGCGGCGGCCTTGTTCCTCGGTGGTATCCAGTTGCTGTGTAACGCTGCGACGCGGGAGGACGGGCACCGCCACCGGCGCGGCGAGTAGCGACCGGTACAGCCTCGCTACCGAGGGGATCGGCGTCGCGCGCGTGCACCGCGTCGTGGCGCAGCTGCGGCAGGCCGTCGACCGCCTCCACCAGACGGGCACCGGCGCCCAAGCCGCCTGGGACGTGGCCGAGGAACTCCACGACCGGGCCCTCGGCGTGTACGGGCGGCCTCGTCGACATGCTGCGTGGACAGCAGGATCGTGTGGGGATTCTCGGTGTTGTCGGCGAGCGGGCGGTCGTCGCACACGTGGCGGGCCACCTCGTCCAGGCCCGTGTAGGGCTCGTCGGGCATCGTCACCTCGGCTTGGGTGGGCTTGCCCGGTCACGATTGCGTGGGCGTAGCGTGTCCCGCGCGACAGGGTGTTGATCGCCGGGTGGCGCGGTGTGTGCCGCATTGGTGCGACCGCCCAGACCACGCTTCCTGCTCGGTAGGCGCGCTGGGCGGAGTTCTGGGTGGCGGCGAATGCGGCGTCGTGCGCCTGCTTCGCCTGGGCATTTCGGCCGAGCCTGCGGGGCAGGTCGGCGCGGGCGCTGGCGTACACAGTGTTGATCGTGGCGAGGATCTGGTCGCGGCCGGGTCAGTTGATCGCGAGGCACTCGCGGGAGCAGATCTGACCGGCTCCAGCCGGCGAGGTTCTGTTCATCGAGCGGGACCAGCTGCCGGTGGCGCATGCGGGCGGCACGCCGGGCCTCGATAAGTCGGGCAGCAGCCGGCGCGGGATCCGGGTCAGTCGGATTGCCTCGCCGGCGAGTTCGGCTCGAACCGGGTCGCCGTCGCTGGTGGCGAGGTGTTCTCGTCGAAGACGAGGAACAGTACCGTCGGCACGCCGCCCAGCCGTGCGGGAAGGTCGGCGGCCTCGGGCACCCGGGTGGGGGCAGGCTCGTCGTCGCATTTCTTCTTCGCCCGGGTGATCCGCTGCGCCATCGTGGTTTCGGGGACGAGGGACGCGTGCGCGATCTCGGGCATGGTCAGGTCACGTGGTATCAGCGCCGGATGGCAGCAAGGTGAACAGCAGCCACAGCCGGTCGGCAGACTCCAATCGACGGTAGCTCCGCTCGGTCGCTTCCATACCCCGCCTTCCGCGGTGCCTGCACGTCACAGAAGCGCAATGGCTCAAGCTGGCCACGGCGGCGCCGATATGCCTGCGGTGATCCAGCGGCGTGGGAGGCACGGGTGTTGAGGGCGGGTGTGAGGGCGTCGGGGTCGCCACGGACATCG
>DATEJJ010000943.1:0-3960 GCA_035278125.1 Rugosimonospora sp. | reverse complement strand
TCCTGCCGCGCGTGGCCCCGCCCGGCGGGCGTCCGGTGCTGGCCTGGACGCAGGGGCACGGGGTGGGCCGGGACGACAGCACGGCGCGCGCCCTCAAGCTGGTCCTCGACTCCGCGGCGCGGCGGGTGCTGCAGCTCTGGGCGCCGCTGCTGTCCTGGGTGATGCTGGCCCGCGGTGACATCGACGGCATCGTCGGGTACCGGCCGGAGGGCGTGGACCTGCCCGCCGGGCTGCTGCTCGCCCGGGAGGCGGGCATGGCGGTACGCGCGCTGGACGGGGGCGAGTTCGACGACCGGATCGGGCTGCCCGACACCGAGCGCAGCTTCGTGGCCGGGCCGCCGCAGACCGTGGACCGGCTGGTCAAGCTCGCCACCGCGGGCGCCTGGATCGAGCCCGAGGTACGCCGCCTGACCGTGCTGGACACCGCCACGATCGACTGGTGACTACCTGCCCGACACGTCCTCCAGCGTCACCATCCGTGCCCGGTACCGCGGAAGGGGTCGGGAGAAAGGAGGATGAAGGGTGACCGAAAGGGGTGTGACGCCTGCGCCGGTTCCGTCGCCCTTTCCTGCACATGGATGTTGGGCATGGGGAGGGGTACATGATCAGGTTGCTGATCGTCAGCGATGCGACGCTGGTACGGGTCGGGCTGTCGGCGGCGGTCGCGGGCGAGCACGACATGACGCTGGCCGGCTGTGCCTGGTCCCCGGGGCATGCGATGGCACTCTGCACGCAGACCGAGGTGAACGTCGCCGTGGTGGAGTCGCGCCCGGCCAACGAGGAGACCCTGGCCCTGGCCGCGCAGCTGCGTACCACGCCGTCCCGGCCGGGTGTGGTGCTGCTCGGGCACGGCGACGACCGGCAGGTGCTGCGGGCCATGTCCTGCGGCATCTCGGCGTACCTGCCGCTGAACGCGACGGTCGAGGTGGTGCTGGCCACCATCCGGCGCGCGGCGGCCGCCCCGGACTCGTTCACCGCGCCCGACCTGGCCCGTGCGCTGCGGCTGCGGGAGGCGGACCGGCAGGAGCTGAGCCCCCGCGAGGGCGAGGTGCTGCAGCGCCTGCGCGAGGGTACGAGCCTGTCCACGATCGCGCACCAGCTGCTGGTCAGCGAGTCGACGGTGAAGACGTACGCCACCCGCATCTACGAGAAGCTGGGCGTCCGGGGGCGCAAGCAGGCGGTCGAGGTGGCCACCCGCTCCGGCCTGTTCACGTGACCAGCAGGGCGCCGATGGTCGCGGCGGTACCGGCGACGGCGAGACCGGCGCCGGTCAGCACGAACTTCCGCAGCGGTACCGGCACGCCCGCCGCACGGCAGCGCTCGTACCAGATCAGGGTGGCGAGCGACGCCCACGGCGTGGCCAGCGGTCCCACGTTGGTACCGATGAGCAGCCCCAGCAGCGGCACGTGGTTGGCCAGCGGCACCACGGCCTCGCCGGCCACGTACGCCGGCAGGTTGTTGAGCACGTTGGACAGCAGCACGCCGGTGGCCCCGGCGCGGAACGTGCCCGCCGTGCCCCCGGCGGTGCCGATCAGCCCGCGCACCACGGTGTCCAGCCCGTGCCGGCCGATGGTCTGCATCACCAGGAACAGCCCGGTCACGAACACCAGCAGCCGCCACGGCAGCAGCCGCCAGGCCAGCCGGGTGCGGGCGCGCAGCAGGTAGCCGGCCAGCACGATGCCGGCCGAGCCGGCGGAGGCGACCTGCAGCGGCAGCCCGGCCAGGATGGCGGCGATGAACAGGCCGCAGGCCACGAACGCCACCAGGTAGAGCACCCGGTCGCGCGGCCGGTGCGGGGCCGGCGGCCGGTAGCGCTCGGCGCCGCGCTGCCCGCGCCGCCAGTAGAACAGCCAGAGAAACACCATCGTGACCGCGATCGCGGCCAGCTGCGGCAGCCACATGCGCTGCGCGAACGCCACCGGGCGCAGCCCGACCCGGTTGGCGGCCAGCAGGTTGGTGAGGTTGGAGACCGGCAGCAGTAGGCTCGCCGTGTTGGCCAGCCAGACCGTGGTGATGGCCAGCGGCATCGCCGGGACGTCCAGCTTGCGGGCCAGCGCCAGCATGACCGGGGTGAGCAGCACCGCGGTGGTGTCCAGGTTGAGCGTGATGGTGTTCAGCGAGGCGAACGCCACGCAGAGCAGGAACAGCAGCAGGTAGCTGCCCCGGGCGGTGATGGCCACCCGGGCCGCGATCACGTCGAAGACCTCGGCGTCCGCGGTCAGTTCCGCCAGCACGATGACGGTACCGAGGAAGAGCAGCAGCGGCAGGATACGGCGTACGGTCGCGTCGGCCCCGGCATACGGCAGCAGCCCGGTGGCCACGCAGAGCACCCCGGCGACCAGCAGCCCGATCGCGATCCAGTCGAGCACGCCCAGCCCGGTCAGCAGGCGCAGGTACCAGGGCCGGGGCGCGCGCTCGTCCACAGCAGACGATGATCGCACGCCGGTCTTGGGCGCCGGGCGCAGCCGCCCCGGAGAGAGGGAGCGCAGCGACCGAGCGCAGGGGTGGCTACCGCCCGGGAACAGCCGCAAGACCCGCGCTGGCGGAGCCAGCGCCAGGATTAGAGACATAATGTGGCGTGCGGAGTGGTGAGCAGGGGCGGGCGATCGACTTCTTTGTCAGCTACTCGCCGGCGGACGAGCGGTGGGCGACGTGGCTCGCCTGGGAGTTCGAGGCCGCCGGGTACCGCACCATGCTGCAGGCGTGGGACTTCGTCCCGGGTACCAACTTCATCGACTTCATGGACCGCGGGGTACGGGACGCGGCCGTAGTGGTCGCGGTGCTCTCCGAGCGGTACCTCAACTCCACGTACGGGAAGCTGGAGTGGCAGGCCGCGCTGCGGGCCGACCCGGACGGCTCGGGCAGCAAGCTGGTCACCGTACGGGTGGCGGACTGCCCGCTGGAGGGGCTGCTGGCCACCATCACCTACGTGGACCTGGTCGGGGTGACCGACCAGGACCGGGCGCGCGGGCTCGTGCTGGAACGGATGCGCCAGGCCCTCTCCGGCCGGGCCAAGCCGTCGTCCCGCCCGTCGTTCCCGCACGACCCGGCCGACCCGCTGGCCGAGCCGGACCGCCCGGGCCTGCCGCGCCGGCCCCGGTCCCGGCGTACCCCGATCAACCCGCCGCCGTTCCCGCCGGTGGCCAGCCCCGGGCGGCAGGCGCGGGAGGCGGTGACCGTGCTGCAGGTGGCCGGCCCGCGGTTCGGCCGGGGTCTGGTGCAGCCGGGGGTACCGGCGAGCCCGGGCGCGCTGCAGGAGCACATCATGGGCGACCTGACGCTGCTCACCAACGACGGGGTACCCCGGCCGGACCTGATCGTGGTGTGCGGCAACCTGACCGAGTCGGGCAGCCCGCGCGAGTTCGAGGACGCGCTCAACTTCCTCACCGGGCTGCGGGTACTGGTCGGGCTGGAGCCGCAGCGGCTGGTGGTGGTACCGGGCAGCCGGGACGTGAACCGGGCGGCCAGCCGCGCCTACTTCGCCAACTGCGAGGCGGACGACGTGGACCCGCAGCCGCCGTACTGGCCCAAGTGGCGGCACTACGCCCGGCTCTTCGACGAGCTGTACCAGGGGCTGTCCGAGCCGGTCTTCGACAGCGAGCAGCCGTGGACGCTGTACGCGGTACCGGACCTGCAGGTGGTCTTCGCCGGGCTGAACTCCACGATCGCGTGCAGCCACCGGGAGGAGGACCGGTACGGGCTGGTGGGCGAGGCGCAGGCCGCGTGGTTCGCGCAGTGGCTGCGCGCGTACCAGCAGACGCAGTGGCTCCGGCTCGGAGTCATGGCACACTCGCCCGGCACGGCCCCGGCCGGTGCGGACGCCGGTCCGGTGGCGCCGCGCGACCCGGAGACGCTGCGCGACCGGGCCACCTTCCACCGGCTCGTCGCGCCGATGCTCAACGCGGTGCTGTGCGAGAACCAGCCGCCCCACCCGGACGGCGGGCCGGCGGTGCCGGTGCT
>DATEJJ010000942.1:0-7270 GCA_035278125.1 Rugosimonospora sp. | reverse complement strand
AAACGCGCGAAGTTGCATCTGATGCAGCATTCGTCTTGGCGAGATAATCGTCTCCTACCGACGAGGGCTGCGAATGTCAGATTCAGGTTGCGGGTGATCTTGCAACGGTCAGGATTACCCTGCGAGTCGCTGCCAGAATCGGCTGCTCGATGCCGCTGCGCGTGCAGCGGCGCCGCCGCCAGACGGGATTCACGCATCCTCAACGATGCGCAGCTCTCGCCTCCTGGCGCTGGTGTCCTCGCACACCTGCCAGAGGGTCAGGTACCCGTCCTGCGCTTCGGCGATCCAGACGACGTTGAGCTTGAGTTCGTCCTCGTCCGGGAGGTTCAAATGTGATCAGGTCGCGGTACCGAGGACGGCGACCCGGTCCGCGCTGGCGGTGAGGAAGCGCGGGTAGATGAGGTACCGCGGAAAGGCGGTGAAGTAGCCGCGCCAGGCGTCGACGTTGGCATCCCGACCCGCGATCGGAGGCTCGTCGAGGACGACGAGGCGATGGTCTGGGTGCATCAAGCCGGTGAGTCCGACGAGGTCGGTGCGGTTGATGCAGTCGATGAAGCTGATCGTGGTCGCCAACGTTGGCAACGGTCTCCGCGCCATGGTCGAGATGGTCGCACACCACGAACCTCTCGGACAGCTGTGTCGACAGCGTCATCTCACACATCCACCGCCCGCTCGGATCACCAAGATCCACCGAATCCGCAGGGTAGGTCTGACCAGGTTCCATCTCGGTCGGTCCCAGATCTACTCTGCGAGGCGCTGGTCAGCATGCCGGCGGTTCGCAGACTTCAGTCGGATCGGACAATACTGGCGATTCCGCAGGTCAGACACGCCTGTCCGGAACGGCGTGGCGCTTTGTCCGGTCTCGTCGATCATGAGGCACGGACAACTCCGCGACCTGCGGCGCCCCAAGTAGGTGAGACTGTTCGATCTTCGGCATGTCGCGCCGATCATGAGGCAGCTCGCCGCGCTGCCGGCGGCGATCGAGCGGATTCTCGCTGGTCAGGCGCCCGAGTGCCTCATCTTCGTGAGACACCGGAGCGGATGCCTCACCTGTGCCGAGTTTGCCTCGGGCTGGATGAGACGGGACACGCTTGATCTAACCACTTGCCAGTGCCTCTTGCGCTCAGCCGAGATCGACTCAACAATGTTGCATCTGATGTAACGGAGGTTGGGGTGGGTCGAGCTGCCGATTTGCCGGGTGCGGCGCACCTGGTGCTGGCCGAGGGGGTGGTCTATCTGGACCCTGCGCCGGCGGTGTTCGAGGGCATGATCGAGGGTTGGACGCGGCAGCAGCGGACCCGGTTCTTGAAGTGGGACGCGACGATTAAGCCGCGGCTGTCGTTGGTTCGCCGGTTCGCGGCGTTCACCAACCAGTACCCGTGGGAGTGGGCGGCGGCCGAGGTTGAGGCGTTCTTCAACGACATCTTGACCAAGAACCCGAACTTCACGGTGTCGGCGGCGCGGCAGTACCAGAACTCGTTGCGGATGTTCTGCGATTTCATCACCGATGCCCGCTACGGCTGGCCGTCGACGTGTGTGGAGCGGTTCGGTCGGGCGCCCGTGCAGATCCTGCATGAGGGAAACTCGATCACCCACGTCGTGGAGTTCGACGGGCAGCCGGGGCGTCGCCCGCTGACCTATGAGGAGGTGCAGGCGCTGTTCGACGCCGCGGACGGGCTGGCCGAGGACAAGCGTGCCCGCGGCCGTAAGGGCGTGCTGACGGCGATGCGGGATTCGGCGCTGCTTAAGGCGTTCTATGCCTACGGGCTGCGCCGGCAGGAGATGTGCGGCCTGGACCTGGCCGACTTCCGGCACAACCCCAAGGCTCCGGGCTACGGTCGCTACGGCGCGCTGTTCGTCCGCTTCGGCAAGTCGTCCAACGGCAGCCCGCCCAAGCGCCGCACCGTGTTCACGGTTCCGGAGATGGACTGGATCGTCGGTGTCTTCGACCACTACATCATGGAGGTGCGGCCCGGGTTCGGGGTCGGCAACCACCCGGCGCTGTGGGTGACCGAGCGGTGCGGCCGGTTGTCCAAGCGCAGCGCGAACGAGGCGTTCGAGCATGCCCGCGAGGCCGCCGGCCTGCCTGACGAGCTCGACCTGCACAGTCTGCGCCATTCGATGGTCACGCATCTTGTGGAGTTCGACTATCCGGAGAGATTCGTGCAGGACCAGGCGGGCCACGCGGTGGCTGCAACGACAGCGATATATACGGGGGTGTCGGATGAGTACCGCAACAGGCTGTTGAAGAAGAAGCTCACCGAACGCCATGCCGGACTCTGGGAGGACGACCAGCCGTGATCAAGAAGATGGGTATCCGCTGGAACCTGCGCAAACTCATGGCCGCCGCGGACATGTTCCAGACCACGGATCTGGGCCCGTTGCTGGCCGAGCGCGGCATCAAGCTGTCCCGGGAGCAGGTGTTCCGTCTGGTCACCCAGCCGCCCCAGCGGTTGTCGATGGACACCTTGGCAGCGCTGTGCGACATCCTGGGGTGCACGCCGAACGACCTGATCGAGATCGCGGCCGTCAACGCGCAGGTCCGCAAGACCGCCGACGGCGGCACGGCCCCGGCCCCGTCGGTGCGTCGCACCTCGATCCGCCGGCCCGAGGGATTGTGACGCCGCCGTCGGTGGTGGCCCGGCTCGCCGCCCAGGCCGCGCGGATGCAGGCCGCGATGACGGCCGCGACGGCTCGGCTGACCGCGACTGTGCCGTCGTTGAGCGACGGGGAGGCGACGACGATCCTGGAGGCCGCGGTGCCGATCACGGTGAAGGGTCCGGCCCGGTTCCTGGAGGAGGTTGCCGCGCACCTGGCCGCCCATCCCGACGCACTCTCCTCGGGCGACTCGCACTGCCCACCGGTCGTGCTGCGGCTGGCCCATGTGCTGCACGACGCCGGACACCCCGTCGTGCGGCCGGGATGCGCACACTGCGGCACGATCCGCGACGACCTGCGCCAGCTGCGACCCGAGGGGCGGATCTGCGGGCCCTGCGATGCGCGTTCGCGGAAGGGGACGTGCGCCCGGTGCGGCGCCATCGAAATGACGATCGCGGCCAGACGCCCCGAGGGCGGGATCTGCAACCGCTGCTACCGCAGGGATCCCGCGGTCGTCGAGCCGTGCAGCCAGTGCGGTCGCCTGCGCGCCGCGGCGGTGCGGCTGTCTGATGGCGGGTCGCTCTGTATCGGATGCTGGAAACGGCCCCGGCACGCGTGTGTGTCCTGCGGCACGACCGCGGCCGCCGCACTGATCACCGAGGAAGGGGCGTACTGCCACCTGTGCTACAACCGGCACCGTCGACCGCGTCGGCCTTGTGGCCGCTGCGGGGAGCTGAAGAGGATTGCCTGCAACGCGGTCGGCGATCAGCCGGATCTGTGCGACGGCTGTTACCGGGGCCCGGAGCTGGTCTGCTCCCGGTGCGGCCGGACCCGCCCCTGCCAACGGGTGAGCACCGGCGAGCCCATCTGCTCGACCTGTTACGCCCGTCACGAACGGCCGCTTGTGGCCTGCGCGCGTTGCCGGCGCGATCGTCCGGTGATGACCTACTGGCCGATGGGACCGGTCTGCCAGTCCTGCTACACCGCCATCGTCCGCTCTCCGGCCGAATGCGCGCGCTGCCGGACCTCCCAACCACTGATCGCCCGAGACAACGACGGCACCGGGATCTGCGGGCCCTGCGTCGGGCACGACGTCGACTTCACCTGCCGCCAGTGCGGCCGTTCCGGGAACCCCTACGGGCGCGGACGATGCGCGTTCTGCGTCCTCGGCGACCGACTCGACGCGCTGCTGGCCGGACCCGACGGATCGGTCCCGACACAGCTGCAACCCTTGGTCGACGCGATCGGCAAGGTTGATGCGCCGTTCAGCGCGATCCGCTGGATCAACGCCAGCCCGAACGCCCGGCTCCTGGCACAGCTCGCCGCCAAGGACCAGCCGATCAGCCACGAACTTCTCGACGGGCTGCCGCCCAGCCGCAATCAGCGATACATCCGCCAGGTCCTTGTTCACACCGGCGTGCTTCCCGAACGCCATGAGGACCTCGAACGGCTCCCGGCCTGGCTGGAACACGAACTGGTCGGCAAACCGACCGCGCACGCCAGCCTGGTCCGCCCGTTCCTGAACTGGTTCCTACTGCGACGGGCACGGCAGAGAGCCGCCGTCCGACGCTACCCCGCCTCCGCCGACCGCGACCTGCGCCGGCGCGTCAGCGTCGCCCTGGAGTTCCTGGCCTGGCTCGACGACCACGCCCTGAGCCTCGACACGCTGCGCCAGGACCACATCGACGGCTGGATCGCCCAAGGCGGCAGCCAGCGACGCTACACGATCCGGTACTTCCTGGACTGGACCGCGAGCCGCCGGCTCACCCGCGGACTGACCGTTCCGCTAATCCCGAGGCAAGAGCCCCAAGACCTGCTCGGCGAGGACGACCGCTGGCGCCTCCTGCAACACTGCCTCACCGACGATTCGATGCCCTTGGACGCCCGTGCCGCAGGCGCCCTCACGCTCCTGTTCGGCCTACCCAGCGGGCGTCTCAGCAACCTGACCGCCAGCCACCTCCAACTCGGGGAGAAGAACTCCTACCTGATGGCCGGTCAGCGACCGGTGCTGCTGCCTCCACGCCTGGCCGGCCTCCTCCGGAGCCTGGCCGAACAGCCCCAGCCTCGGCCGCTGCTCAGCCAGGTCGACAACCAGGGACCGCGTCTTCTGTTCCCGGGCATGGTCCCCGGCCGGCCGATCTCACCGCACGCCATGACCCAGAAGTTGAGCCGCCACGGCATCACAGTCCGCGCAGCCCGCAACGGAGCCCTCGCCGCCCTTGCCGCCGACCTACCCGCAGCCGTCCTCGCCGACCTACTCGGCATGCACGTCAACACCGCGGTCCGCTGGGTGACCTACGCACGCCGCGACTGGGCCGACTACCTCGCCGCGCGAGCGGCAGAGCACGGTGGGGCGAAACGGTAAGAATAGCTCCCGATCAGCAGCAGCGTCGTGCACCACGCGCATCCAGACGATGCGAGTGCCCGTGTCCTGTCCCATTGATGTCGAGGCAATCGCACTGATCTGAGGCATCCGGCGTGTTGTCTCACGAAGGTGAGGCACCGGCCGTTGTGGTGTGGTTTGGCCAGTGGGGCAGCAGTGTTGGCCGGCCGAGGCCTGCGGGGTTGCTCCCGCCAACGTCTCGGCCTTCGAGCATCTCGTGATATTCCAACAGAGACCCTTTGTTCGGCTCGGCCGGATAGGGGACAGCCATCTTGCTGGGCCGTACGACCCGGTGGGAGCATCAGCCGTATGCAGGTCATCACCATCGAGACCGACACTGCTGGCGCAGTCAGTCTTAGGGAGGCAGCCGGGCAATTGCCCGGTGCCGCGTTCGACGCGAGACAGATACAGGCGCAGGTCGGCGATCCGGACACCTGGATGTTTGTGGCTCAGCTGGCGCCAGCGGTGATGACGGCCTTCAGCGCGACGATTCTGGCCCTCATCCGCCAGAGGAAGATCAAGTACATCAAGGTCAACGACATCGAATTCCGCGACATCACCGCCCAGCAAGTGTCCGAGATCATGAAGGCTCTCGACGCATCACGGCCATGACCGCTTTCGACGACTTGATCCTCGACCAGTCCATCCGCCGGCGGGTCGGTGAACCAGGCACCGTCGGGCACGTCGAGCGCGCTACTCGGTCACCCCTGGCCACTTTTCGCGACTTAGCCGAGCGCTCCAGCGGCAGCAGCATCGATCTGGTGACGGTCACGGACGGGATCCCCGGTCATTTCAGCCTGCGGGGCCACGATCAGCAGACTGTGGTGTTCCACCAGCGCCAGGTCGAGGTCTGCGCCTATCTGTACGGACTCACCCTCGAGCAGCGATTCGAGCAAGGGCTATTGGAGGTCCTCTTCGAGAGCGCCATGCTGCGACTCGTCGCGGATTTCCTACTCCAGGGCGGACACGCCGACCAGGCGCTGGCGACGCTAGCGAAATCCCGGCGGGTCCGAGGCGGCATAGTGCTGCACGGACCGACGATCGACGACTTGAACAGCCTGGAGCGGGACGAGCGCTACCTCGTCGAATGGTTCTTCGCCCTCGGCCACGAGATCGGCCACGGCCTGGCGCCCGAGCTTGCTTCCAGCCTGCGGAATCTCGACTGCCTCAGCACCGACACCGTCGAGCACGTCGTTGACCTGATTCTCGGTGCGCGGTTCTCCGACGAGGGCCGCAAGACTCTCAAAGGCATCATCCGCCGGGGCGACGTCGGCGACGGACCGCGATCGCACGCGAGCGCAGAGGTCCTGCGGGACGAGGCCGTCGCGGATGTGTTCGCGGTAGTCTGCCTGAGCGAGGCATGGAACGCTCTGTGCGCTGACCGGGCCGGCCGTGACTACTCTCCCCACCGCCTGCTCTTCGAGGCCATGGTCTCGATGTCGTCGGTCATGGCCATCGAACAGTGCCGAATCATGGCGGGCTGGTTCTCAAGCATGTCCAACGAGGTCGACCACCAGCCGCTGATGCTGTCCGGCGTCGCCCTACAGGCTCGGATCAACCTGCTGCACCTCACGCTGCGTAACCCGGACGGCCAGGCGTTCCTGACGGCCCGCTACCCGAGCCTCAATGCCTTCACCCGATTCGACGAGTCCGCCTTCACCAACGCAGCGCGCTACCTTGAGACGCGGTCACTGCGGCTGAGTCCGCCGTTGGAGCGTGCACGACGTTTCCTGTCTTCCCCCGAGATGCGCGACGCTCGCCGGCTCCAGGAGTACTTCGAAGATGTCGCCACCGACAGCACCGTGCGGTTCGACGCCCTCGACTTCCTGCGGGTAGCACGCCGCCTCCACTCGCCCATGCTGGAGGCCCTCCGCGACGTCACCGAGGGCGGGGTGCCGCCGATGGTGACCTCCACGCGGTGAGCCCGATTGGGTCACTCGGCCGTGCAGCGTGGCGGGTCACTCTAACGGCCCCACTCGAACGGGAGCATCGAGTGATCGGCGCCTCGGACATAGGTGGCACGCTCATAGGTGTCCCCGGACGCTGAGGATGAGCATGGTGGCGTCGTTCGCGGTGAGCATGGCGTCGCGTCCGGCCATGCGCGGGCGAGAGACTACGCCGTCTCGATCGGACCGCCGAGATCGAGGCGGCCGCGGTTCAGGACGCCCGGGATGCCGGCCAGTCGTCCCCGCGTCGCGCAGCAAGGCACCTTCCACAAGCCATGCTCCGTGTGCGAAGTAGTGGGCACAGGGAATAGTGCACACTCGGAATAAGTGCCCTCCACCAGTA